>JAKONR010000377.1 GCA_022701825.1 Hymenobacteraceae bacterium
TGATGAGATTGCCCTCGGGCGACACGGTGGGCAGCAGGCCCGTGGCCACGCCCACGCCCAGCAAACGGGCCCGGGTGGCCTGCTCCTGCCCCATCAGAAAGCTCACCCAATCGTTGAGCTGCGGCGCGGAAAGGACTTGGTTGGGTTGAAAAACGGTCAGCCCGTAGCTGGTAGGGCCAAACGGTGGCGGCTGAAGAGTTGGGAAAATTGGCAGTGACATGGCAGCGTAAGAAATTGGGAGGTAAAGCGCGGGCAGCGGCGGGCAGCGGGCCAGAGCGCCCGCCGCCTCGCCTTTGCAGTCAATTGATTAGTAGAAAGCCAAGCGGTAGTATCATGCCGCCGCTTCGAGTGCCGATACCAAGTCGAACGTGAGCGTGGCCAGCGGGTCGGGGGCCGGCGCGGGGGTCGGCGGGGCCAGGCCATCGAGCACCGAGCGGCCCAGCACCAGCGCGGGCTTGGCCTCGGCATTGCCGCAGTCGGACAGGCTGCCGCCGGGATAAATAGTGCGCAGCTGGCCGAGCACTTCCACGAGCGCCGCCTGCGCTTGGGCGTAGGCTACCGAGTCGAAGCCCACCTCGTAGTCGTGGGCGCTGAAGTCGTTCGCGTCGAAGTCCTGCGGAATATTAGTTTTAACGGGCCCTACGTGCAGCTGCAACAGCCACTTGTGGTAGGCGTCCTCAAACTCGGCCATCTGCTCCTGGCTGACCCAGCAGATGCGGGCCAGGATATGAGCCGGCAGCTCCAGGCGCAGCAGGCGCTCGGCGTAGAGGCGGTAGTCGGCATTGCGAAACCGGGCCGTGTAGCCCGGCAGCACGATGCTGACGCGGAAGCTGTAGGGGTCGAGCGGGTCGCAGTACGAGCCGTCCGGGGCCACGCAGGCTGGCAGCCACTGGCCCGGCAGCGCGTCCGAGCCATCGGGGTTGGGGCGCAGCAGCAGGTTTTCGACCACGTAGATGTTCTCGTCGGCCGTTTGCAGCGCCCGCAGGGCGCGGCTCAGGGCCACCTCGGCTTCGGCCGACCGGGCGTAGGCGCGGGGGCTTCGCAGCAGGGTCTGCTTCTGGGCGTCTTGCAGCACGTACCAAAAAGCCCCCGCCTGGCCCACTACCTGCCAAGCCGTGCGCTGGCGCACCAGGGCCAGGGCCGTGCGGGCCGCCTGCCTCACCCCGTCCAGGGCCAGCGCCGGCGGGGCGTAGGGCAGCGGGGCCGAGTTGCCCAGCACCCGGGTTTCGTCGCTGGGGTCGAGCAGCTCAAAGTAGTAGCGCGTTTCGCCGTAGGGGCCGGCCTGCGCGGCCCGCAGGGCCCGGCCCGCCGGCAGCTCGCGCAGGCGCACGCCGGGCGGCGGGGCCGTGGTAAAGCGCGGCTCGAAGTTGGCCAGCCCGGCCAGGCGGCCAAAGCGCCGCACGATGCCCGCCACGTTGGGGCCCGCGCCGGCCGGTCGCTCGGTTTGCCAGCTGGGCAGCTCGTAGCAAAAGGCCTGGGCCGGGTGAAAGCGCCCCAGGTCGTCGGCCAGCGCCGCCTTATTTAGCAGCACCTCCGAGTCGGCCCGCTGCCCATCCTGCGAATACAGCAGCAGGCCGTAGTCGGCAAAGCTTTCGGCGAAGCGGGCCAGCACGTGGTCGAGAAAGCGCCCGCGGCGGGCAGCCCCGGCCGAGGCGTCGGCGGGCGTGGCCACCGCCTCGTTGTCGGGGCTGATTACGCTGTACAGCTCATTCAGCCCTGGCAAGTCGCTGTCGGTGAGCACCTGGCCGAAGTACGTGGTGGGCCGCGACACGTCGGACCCGAACAGGCCGGCCGCGTGTTGCAGCTGGGCCAGGTAGTTGGCCAGCAGTTGGTCGAAAAACAGCAGGTAGGCCTTGAGCTGGCGGGCCTGGTTGCGGCGCTGGGCGGGGGCCTCGGCCGGCAGGCCCGCCGGGCCGATGCCGTAGTTGGCCGGGAAGTCGAGGGCCAGCGGCTGGTACGAGGCCAGGTCGCGGGGGGTGCCCACGGGCGCGGGCAGGGGGGCCGCGCCCAGCGTGCGCACTTGCAGGCGGGTAACTTCTTTTTTGCGCTCGTCGAACTCGGCCAGGGCCTGCACGCGGTCGGCGTTGCTGCCCACCGGCAGCGTGCCCTGGTAGAAACTCAGCCGGGTGCGGTCGATATCGAGCTGGGGCCGGGCGTCGGTGCGAATGGGCAGCTCCCAGGGCTGGCTGGCGGCGGCGGGATTTACTACCAGCTTATACACCTTATCCCCCTTGCCATCCACGGCCGTGGCGGGGTCTATTTCGGTGCCATTGCTGTCGGTAGCACCTTCCTGGTAGGGCAGGCCGCTTTGGTCGACGTAGTGCAGGGCGCTCATGCGAAACTCGCGGATGGCTTCTACGCCGGGCACGGCCATCAGCAGCCCTATCAGGTCGGAGGCGTGGATGGTGTCGCGCAGCGCGCTGGCCGCCAGGTCTTCCTCGCGGATAAAGCCATTGGCGGGCAGCGGACCCTCAAATATCTGGTCGATGGTCAGCGGCTGGCCGTTGGCGTCGGTCTGGGTTAGCCGCTCGGCCAGCGAGTAGCGCTGCACGGTGGGCATCAGGTGCTGGTCGGCCACCAGCAGCAGCTGGGCATACACGGTGCGCACGTCGGCCCCGGGGGTCAGGTCCACATCGGCGCACAGCATCACGCGCTGCACGGGCAGCACCTTCACGCTCAGGCAGTCTTCGCACAGGTTGCGGTTCAGCTCATACACCTTGTGCACCTGCCGGAGCAGCCCGGCGCGCACCTCGGTCTCGGTGGGGCCGCCGGGCTGCACCTGCTGGCTCACGAAGTCGGAGTCCAGGTCGACGGTGATGTCGTAGAGGCCGCGCAGGTCGAAGCCCAGGCCGGTGGCCGGGCCGCCGGGCGCAGCGTAGTGCAGCCGGGCGTGGGCCTGCGGGGTGTCCTCCTCGGCATAGTAGGCCTCGGCATCAGGCGGCGTCACGTTCACCCGCACGGGGTGGGGCGCCAGCCAGGCATTGCGCACGCCCGGAATATCAAGTAGCAGGCGGCGGTAGTCGAGCAGCGTTACCGGCGTGGTGGGCAGCACCTGGTCGGCAGCCGGAAAGGCCCGGGCCATCTCAGCGTCGCTGGCATAGCCCGAGCGCAGCAGGTCCTTGATGTCGAGCGAGGTGCGCTGGCTCAGGTCGGTGATGGCGTAGCACAGCAGCTCCAGGATGGTGATGCCCGGGTCGTGGCGGTTATAGTCGGTCCAGTGGGTGTGGGCGTACTGCTCTACGTAGGCCAGGCCGGCCGCGCGCAGGGCGTTCCAGTCGGCGGCCGGCCAGGCGGGCGGGGCCGCGGTGATAGTGGGGCTGGGGGTGAGGGCGGTCATGGGCGGCAATCAGAATTCAGCGGGTGACGGAAAGGGCGCGGGGCGGAATTTCGGTGAACGCGTGCGTAGGAGCCGAGCCCAGCACCACCTGCGGCGACGCGGCTTCGATGGTTTCCTGGTCGCTGCCGCCCACCACGCGCAGGGTGAGGTCGGTGATGAAATCGACGTAGGGCAGCTGCTCGATAAAAGCCAGCACCGTGCTCTTGCGCAGCGCCCCGCCAAACGAGAGCTCGGCCGTGGTGGCCGTGGCCCAGGGCGCCAGGTAGGCGCGCAGGTCCTGGTTTAGCCGCGCCTGGTAGGTAGCGGCCGGGTAGCCCGGGCGGAAGGCAATCTTGCCCCCCACCTGCACGGGCTGGTACGTGGGGTTTATCACCTGAATGTCGACCAGCAGCCCGGCGTGAGCCTGGGCAAACGCCTGGATAGCCTTGAGCGTGCGCAGCGCCACGCGGGGCTCCAGGGGGTTGGCAGCGTAGGCGTGGCGCAGGTTGGGCACCACTACCAGCGTCACGTAGCCCGGCGCGTACTCGCGCAGGCTACCCGCCTCGCTCACGCGGGTGTGGCTGAGACACTGCACCTTGTACAAGTCCGGAAACTGCTGTAGCACCAGGTGCTCGTAGTCCCAGATGGTGACGGTGCGCTGCTTGTGGCGCAGGCGCTCGCTCACGCGGGTGTAGAAGGCGGCGTCCGTTCGGCCAGCTGCCCCCCAAACGAGGGGTAGGGCTGGCGCACGGTCTGGATGCCGGCGCTGCCCTGCCGCACCCGGGTGAGGGTGCCGGCCGGCAGCGGGGTGGTGTAGTGGGCGGGGTCGGCGGCCGGCGCGGCCAGCCGGGCCAGCTGCGCCTGCGGGTGCACGGCCACCAGCCGGGCCACGCTGTCGGGCGGGGCGGGCTGCCCGTCGGCCGTTTGCAGCTCGCCTTTCAGCCACACCAAGCCGCTTTCCAACAGGGTGTTGTCGAGGCGGGTTTCGGGCGGCAGCTGAAACTCGATAATGCCCGAGGTGAGCAGGTTGTCGGTGCGGTCGAGCGGGGCGTACTCGTTGCTGAGGGGCCGCCACTGGTTTTGGCTGAGCACGCTCCAGGCCACCCGGGCGGGCTCGCGCAGGGGGTTGGCGCTGCCCTCGGCCACCTGGAAGAGGATGGCTACGGTTTGGCGCGGGCCGGCCTCGCACAAGCCCAGCAGCAGCGTGCCCCCGGTGGCCAGGCGCGGCAGCAGGTAGGTGGTGCCGGCCGCCGCGTTCGCCGCGGCCGTGCCCGATGCAGTCAGCCAGGGCAGGCGCTGCTTGAGGCGCACGTGCTCTTCGGCCTGGCCGAAAGGGGCCTGGTGAAACAGCCGCACCGCCCGCTGGGCAAAGGCCTCGTCCGTGACCTGGCCGGTGAGCGCCACCGGGCCGGTAGTAGCCGTGTAGTCGAGCTG
>JAKONR010000392.1 GCA_022701825.1 Hymenobacteraceae bacterium
TTTGAGAAGCGGGTGTACCAGGGCAGCAGCGGCGTGGTGTACCCGCACCCGGTTATCGACAAGATTTACGACGAGAAGCACGACCGCGCGTACGTGGGCTTGTTTCTGGAAAACAAGTACTTGAAAATCATGCTGCTGCCCGAGCTGGGCGGGCGCGTGCAGCTGGCCTACGACAAGCTGCGGCAGCGGCACTTCGTGTATTATAACCAGGTGATTAAGCCCGCGCTGGTGGGCCTCACGGGGCCCTGGATTTCGGGCGGCATCGAGTTCAACTGGCCGCAGCACCACCGGCCGAGCACGTTTGAGCCGGTCGATTTTCGGCTGGCCGAAAACCCCGACGGCAGCGCCACGGTGTGGATAAACGAGGTCGAGCGCATGTTTGGCACCAAGGGGCTGGCCGGCTTCACGCTGTACCCCGACCGCGCCTACCTCGAAATCAAGGCCCAGCTCTACAACCGCACTAGCCTGCCGCAGACGTTTTTGTGGTGGGCCAACCCGGCCGTGCGCGTCAACGACGACTACCAATCGGTATTTCCGCCCGACGTGAACGCGGTGTTTGACCACGGCAAGCGCGACGTGTCGGGCTTTCCCATCGCCACGGGCACCTATTATAAGGTGGACTACGCGCCGGGCACCGACATTTCGCGCTACCGCAATATCCCGGTGCCGACCTCGTACATGGCCATCCACTCCGATTACGACTTTGTGGGGGGCTACGAGCACGATGCGCAGGCCGGGCTGCTGCACGTGGCCGACCACCACGTATCGCCCGGCAAAAAGCAGTGGACCTGGGGCCACGGCGATTTTGGCCAGGCCTGGGACCGCAACCTCACCGACGAGGACGGCCCCTACATCGAGCTGATGACGGGCATGTTCACTGATAATCAGCCCGATTTCAGCTGGCTGATGCCCTACGAAGAAAAGACATTTACCCAGTATTTCCTGCCCTACCAGGCGCTGGGCGTGGTCAAAAATGCCACCAAAGACGTGCTGGTGAACGTGGAAGCCACCGGCCCCGGCGCGACCGAAGCCCAGGTAAAAGTATTCGTGACCTCGGCCCAGCCCGGCTGCCGGGTACGGCTGCTGGTGGCCGGCCAGTTGGTGCTCGACGAAACCCGCGACCTAGCCCCCGAGCACGGCTTTGCCCAGCGCGCGGCCCTACCCCCCGGCACCACGGAAAGCGACTGGCTGCTGCTCATCCACGATGCGCAGGGCGCGGAGCTGCTGCGCTACGAGCCCGCTACGAATCGGCAAAACGAGCTGCCCCAGCCCGCCCGCCCGGCCCTGGAGCCCGCGGCGGTGCAAAACAACGAGCAGCTGTTTCTCACCGGCCAGCACCTCGAGCAGTACCGCCACGCCACCTACAGCCCCGTGCCCTACTACGAAGAGGCGTTGCGCCGCGACCCGCTCGACGCTCGCTGCAACAATGCGCTGGGCGTATGGCACTTGCGGCACGGGCAGTTTGCCAAGAGCGAGCCGTACTTCCGGCAGGCCGTGGCCACCCTCACCCAGCGCAACCCCAATCCCTACGACGGTGAGGCGTACTATAACCTGGGCCTCAGCCTGAAGCACCAAAACCGCCCCGACGAGGCCTACAACGCCTTTTTTAAGGCCACCTGGAGCAGCGCCTGGCAGGACGGCGCTTACTTCGCGGTGGCCCAGCTCGACGTGGCGCGCGGGCACTACGAGCGGGCCGTGGCGCACAGCGGCCGGGCGCTCGACCGCAACGCCCGCCACGCCCAGGCCTACGTGGTGCGGGCCGCCGCCCAGCGCCTGCTCGGCCAGCTGGCTGAGGCGCTGGCCACCTGCGCCGAGGCCCTGCGCCGCGATGCCTTCAACCTCGGCGCGCTGCTGGAGCAGGCCCTCGCCCACCGCGCCGCCGGCCAGCCCGCCGCGGCGGCGGCCAGCCTCGCCCAGCTGCAAACGCTGGCCCGCGCCGAGGCTCACAACTACCTCGAATACGCCCTCGACCACGCCGCCATGGGCCGCCCCGCCGAGGCTGCCGAGCTGCTGACGCTGGCCCAAAAAGCCGCCGCGCCCGACCCGCTGGTGGCCTACCACCTGGCGCATCTCAGCCGGCAAGCTGGGGATGAGGGGCAGGCGCAAGCCTACGCCCGGCAGGGCGCGGCCACTTCGCTGGCCCCGTTTTTTGCCAACCGACTCGCCGACATCGCAGCCCTGCAAGCGGCTACCGACCTCAACCCGACCGACGCCCACGCGCCCTACCTGCTTGGTAATCTGTGGTATGATAAGCGGCAGTACGCCGAAGCCATTGCCGCCTGGGAGCTGGCCGCCGCCCGCAACCCCGCCTTCCCGACCGCGTGGCGCAACCTGGGCCTGGCGTATTTCAACAAGCACCAGGCGCCCGAAAAGGCCCTGGCGTGCTACGAAAAAGCCTTTGCCCTGAACCCCGCCGATGCCCGCGTGTTCATGGAGCTAACCCAGCTCTACCGCCGCCTCAACCGCCCGGCCGCCGCGCAGCTGGCGCTGCTCGAAGCCCACCCGGCCCTGGTCGAGCTGCGCGACGACCTGTACCTGGCGCGCGCGGCGCTCTACAACCAGCTCGGCCAGCCCGCCCACGCCTACGAGCTGCTGCTGGCCCGGCAGTTTCACCCCTGGGAGGGCGGCGAGGGCAAGGTTTCGGGCGAGTATCTGCGCAGCCTCACCGAGCTGGCTAAGAGCAACTTGCGCACCGGCCAGCCGGCCGCCGCCGTAGCGCGCCTCACGCAGGCGCTGGCCCCCAACTACCCCCCCAACCTGGGCGAAGGCAAGCTTTTTGGCGCCCCCGAAAACGAGCTACACTACTGGCTCGGCTGCGCCCACGCAGCCTTGGGCGAGCCCGCAGCAGCGCGGGCAGCCTGGCAGCACGCTGCGGCCGGCCGCAGCGAGCCCGCGGCGGCTTTGTTTTACAATGACGCCCCGCCCGACCAGATTTTTTACCAGGGCCTGGCCTGGCGGCAATTGGGCGAAACAGCCCGCAGTGAGGCCATTTTTGCCCGGCTGCTCACCTACGGTCAGCAGCACTTGCAAGACGAGGTCAAACTCGACTACTTCGCCGTGTCGCTGCCCGATTTACTGGTGTTTGAAGACGACCTGAGTGAGCGCAACGCCCTGCACTGCCGCTACCTCATGGGCCTGGGCTACCTCGGCCTAAACCAGCTGCCCGCGGCCGAAGCGGCCTTGACCGCCGTGCTCGCCCAGGACGGCCGCCACGCCGGGGCGCGGGTGCACCTGCAGCTGCTGCGCCAGTCGGCGGCCCTTTTTCCTGCTTAGCGTGATTGCGCGGCCTGGGGGCGAGGCGGGCTGCCGCTTTGAAACAACACTGTTATGACTAATATAAAGCTTTAATTACTAGCACCTTTTATCCTACTGGCCAGCGCCGGACCGAGTGCCGCCCAGGCACCGGCCAGGCCGCTCGTGGTGGATGCCACCGCGCCCGCCCCGCCGCCCGAAACCGGCTACCTGCGCCTGGGCACCACCACCGCGCCCGGCGGCCACACCCTGGGCGCCAACAGCCAGTACCTCACCCGCGACGGCCAGCCCTGGCTGCCAGTGATGGGCGAATTTCACTTTGCCCGCTTCCCGCGGGCGCGCTGGGAAGCGCAGCTGCTGAAAATGAAGGCCGGCGGTATGCAAATCGTGGCCACCTACCTGTTCTGGATTTTCCACGAGGAAGAAAAGGGCAAGTTTAACTTCGCCGACGACCGCGACTTTCGCTACTTTCTCCAACTTTGCGCTAAGCATAAGCTACTGGTAGTGGCCCGCCTCGGGCCCTGGAACCACGCCGAGCTGCGCAACGGCGGCCTGCCCGATTGGCTGGTGCGGCAGCTGCCCGCCAGCGCCTTGCGCAGCAACGACCCCGCCTACCTGGCCGCCGTGCGGCCCTACTGGCACCAGCTGCGCCGCCAAACCCAGGGTATGCTCTGGAAAGACGGTGGCCCCATCATTGGCATTCAACTCGAAAACGAGTACAACCGGGGTAAAACCGGCCAGGGCGCGGTGCACATCCAGCAGCTCAAAGAACTAGCCTTGGCCGAGGGCTTTGACGTGCCTTTTTACACCGTAACCGGCTGGCAGGGGGCGCGCTACCCCGAGCAGGAAGTCATCCCGGTATTCGGCGGCTACCCCGACGAGCCCTGGGGCCGGGGCGCGGCCAAAATGCCGCCCGTGGAGGTCTATAATTTCCGCTTCCGAAGCCGCGAGGGCGGCAACCTGGGCATTCAGGGCGGCGAAACGGCCCCGCGCAACAACCCCGCCCAGCTGGCGCACTATCCTTTTTTGGGGGCCGAGTTTGGGGGCGGCGTGCCCACTATGTACCGCCGCCGGCCGCTGCTCGCCCCGGCCGACGTGGCGGCCATGCTGCCCGTGCAGCTCGGCTCGGGCGTCAATCTCTACGGCTACTATATGTTTCACGGCGGTCGCAACCTGCGGGGCCGGCTGTCGTGGCTACAGGAGTCGAGCCGCACCAACAGCTACA
>JAKONR010000395.1 GCA_022701825.1 Hymenobacteraceae bacterium
GAGGACGTGCACATTAGCCACTGCACCTTTGCCGACAGCATCTTCGCTTGCATCGGCATCGGCAGCGAAACCTCGGGCGGCATCCGCAACGTGCGCATCGAGCACTGCCAGTTCACCTTCGCCAACACCCACGCCATTTACATCAAAACGCGGCCGGGCCGCGGGGCCTTTATCGAGGATATTAGCGTCGATGACATCGACGTAACCGGCACCGTGGCGGGCTTCCTGCGCTTCAACATGCTGGGCAGCGGCCTGCAAGACCAAAACCCCGTGCCCGGCGATGAAGGCATCCCAACCATCAAAAACTGGCAGTTCTCCAACATCCGCGTCAAAGACGTGCCGGTGCTGGTGGAAGGCACCTCGGTGCACCCGCGTAAGCCGCTCGAAGGCTTCTCCCTGACCAACGTGACGGGCACCTGCGGCAAAGGCATTTCCCTAGCGAACATCAGGAAAGCCAAGCTGCGCAACATCAACGTAACGGGCTTCAGCGGCCCGCTGCTCAGCACCAGCAACGTAACCGGCACCGGCCTTGATGGCGCCGTAGCCGCCGAGCCGCCCAAGCTGCCCGACCCCGTGTTGGCCCCCGCGCAGCCTTATAAGCTGGGGTAGCGCAATTTCTAGTAACGCTTTGTCATGCTTCGACTTCGCTCCGCTGCGCTCAGCATGACAAAGCGTTTAATCATTTTTTTTACTGTTCGCTATGCGCCTCCGGCTGCTTTGCTTTCTGCTAGTTTGCGCCAGCCTCCCAGCGCGGGGGCAGACAAACCCCACGGCGCTTTCCTGGAAGAATAACACCGCCTACAACGCCTACCTGCTGCGCGCCCTGCACCAGCAGTACGCCGACCGCCTGGCTGAAATCAACGCCGCGCTGGCCTCGCCCCAGGCAATGCGGCGCTACCAACAAGCCCGAAAAGCGGGCTACGAGCGCATTTTGGGCGACTTACCGGCGCGCACGCCGCTCAATACCCGCGTGGTGGGCACCTCGGCGCAGGCGGGTTTTCGGGTCGAACGCCTCATCTTTGAGAGCACGCCGCACCGCTACGTCACGGCCAATTTGTACTTGCCAGAAGGCAACGGGCCGTTTCCGGCGGTGCTGTCGCTGGCCGGGCACGGGCCCACTGGCAAAATCGGCGACCAGCGCGTGGGGGCGCTATTTGCGCGGCACGGCGTGGCCGTGCTGGCCGTGGACCCAGTGGCGCAGGGCGAACGTTTTCAGCTGGTTGATGCCAGCGGCCAAGACCTTACGCGGGGCTCGACCACCGAGCACACGCTGCTAAATGCCGGGGCCAACCTGGTGGGCACCAGCGTGGCCGCCTACGAATACTGGGACAACGTGCGGGCGCTCGACTACCTCGAAACGCGGCCCGACCTCGACAAAAACCGCCTCGGCTGCATCGGCAGCTCGGGCGGCGGCACGCAGGCCACGTATTTGGTGGCGCTCGATGCCCGCATCAAGGTGGCCGTGGTGTGCAGCTACGTGTCGCGCCGCGAGCGGGTACTGGAGCTAAACGGGCCTTCCGATGGCTGCCAGCACCTGCCGGGCGAAGGCCGCGAACACCTCGAAATCGGTGACTTTTTGGCCTTATTCGCGCCCAAGCCGCTGCTCATTATGTCGGGCTACTACGACTTTGTCGATTACTGGGGCGCGGTGCAAACGTATGACGAGTTGCGCCGGGTGTACCACGTTTTCAAGGCGGCTGACAAGGTCAAGCAGTTCAGCATCGAGAGCGGGCACGGCATGCCGCAGCCCAAGCGCGAGGCGGCCATCACCTGGTTTCGCACCTGGCTGTGCCACGATGCCGCGCCCGTGGCCGAAAGCCCGCTGGCCCCGATACCCGACAAAGCGCTGCTTTGCACAACCACCGGGCAGGTAGCCACGGCTTTTCCCGATGCCGAAACTATGCCGCAGGCCAACGCCGCGCTGGCGCAAGGCTACGCTGCCCAACGGGCCGCATTTGGCCAGCAACGCCCCGCCACCATCCGCCAGCAGGTGCTCGCCACGCTGGGCATCGGCCTGCCAACCGAAACCGTGCGGGCGGAAGCCACCGGCACCACCGCGGCCCGCCTGTACTCGGTCAGCAGGTATCAGCTTATCCGGCACGGCCAATTGCCGGTGCCGTGCGTGGTGCTCACGCCCGAAAAGGTGGCTGCACCGGCCAACGTGGTGCTCTACCTGAATGCCGCTGGTAAAGAGGCGCTACTCAACGACGAAACGACCCTCAACACCTACCTCAACCGGGGCGATATTCTCGTGCTGGCCGACCTGCGCGGCGTAGGCGAAACTGCTGACCCTATCGAGTTGAACGACGCCAAATATTGGTCGAAAGAATACCGCAACGCCATGCTGAGCCTGCACGTGGGGTCGTCGTTGCTGGGTCAGCGCGTAATTGACATTCAGACGCTTATTGATTTCATAGTCAACAACACAGCTTTGTGGGGCTGCCCTATCCACTTGGTAGCCAATGGGCTTTATGGCCCTGCCGCTGTGCACGCCGCCTTTTTGAATAAGCAAATCAGGACTTTGGAAGTGTCGCGCTCGCTGAAATCTTTCACTGAGCTGGTGCAAAACCCCATGCAGTACGACGCCTACAGCAACGTGCTGTACGGGGTGCTGAAACACTACGATTTGCCCGACCTGGTGCGGGTAGCGGGCGGGCGCATCCGGTTTGTGGATTGACTAGCAGCGGGTTGTAGAGACGCATACTTACGTCTCGTCATTGTTAAGCTCGTCCAACGCTGAGACGCAGGTATGCGTCTCTACAACCCGCTGCAACACTGCGCGAAACCGCGCCTGAACACCTCTGCTATGCGCCTCTTATTCCTCCTCCTACTCGCCCGCCTCGCCCACGCCGCGCCGCCCCAAATCACCGTGGCCCAAACTGGCAAGGCCGATTTTCGCACCATTCAGGCGGCTGTCAATAGCCTGCCGGCCAAAGGCCCGCTGCCCGTGGTATTTATCAAAAACGGCACCTACCGCGAGCGAGTGACCCTCAACGGCAAGCCCGGCCTGGTGCTGCGCGGCCAGAGCGAGGCGGGCGTCATCCTCACGATTTCGCAGGCCAATGCCACCTTCCGCTGCGACCCGGCCAACGCCGGCCGCTGGGACGTGGCCACCCTCAACCTGCGCAACAGCCCCGACGTGACGCTGGAGCGCCTGACCGTCGTGAACAGCTACGGGGCCGACCACCCGCGGGGCGAAACCATTGCCTGCGCCGGCGAGCCGGGCGGCCAAAAGGTCATTGCCAGCGCCGACCACCAAATGGCGCTCTACACGGCCGCCAATACCACGCGCCTGACGGTGCGCCACTGCACGTTTCGCACGCTCGGCAACGACACGGTGAGCCCCTGGGACAAGGAGGACGGACTGTACTATTTCACCGATTGCACCCTGGAAGGCTCGGTCGATTTTTACTGCCCGCGCGGCTGGGCCTACGCCGAAAACTGCCGCTTTATCTGCCACAACCTGAACGCCGCCATCTGGCACGATGGCTCGATGAACCAGGATGCCAAAACGGTGCTCAAAAACTGCACTTTCACCGGCGACCCCGGCTACAAGCTCGGGCGCTACCACCACGACGGGCAGTTTTATTTGCTTAACTGCCAGTTTGATAAAAACCTGGCCGACGCCGACATCTACGCCGCCGAATCGGGCGACGCGGCCTCGCTGTGGGGGCGGCGGGTGTACTACTTCAATTGCCACCGCACGGGCGGCGATTTTGGCTGGCTAAAGGATAAGCTGAGTGCAGCCGCAGGCGCCCCAAAAGCCGCCGAAATCACGGCCAACTGGACCTTCGGTGGCCGCTGGAACGTGGACCCTCAAGCGCCCAAACTGCCCGCGCCCGGCCCCGTGGCCCAAGACACGGTGGCCGAGCGGATGCTGCTCTACCAGCGCCTCGACGGCGGCTGGCCCAAGGCAATTGGCGACACCAAAGTCAACTACAACCACCCGCTGAGCGTGGTGCAAAAAGCCACCCTGCGCGACGATGCCGGCCGCAACGACGCCCCCATCGACAACAGCGCGACAACCCACGAAATCACGTATTTGCTGCACGCCTTCACGGCAACCAGCAACCCCGCCTACCGCGACGCGGCCGAGCGCGGCGTGCGCTACCTGCTCGCCATGCAGTACCCCAACGGCGGCTTCCCACAGTTTTACCCCGACCTGAGCGGCTACCACCACCAAATCACCTACAACGACGACGCCATGGTGCGCGTGCTGACCTTGCTGCGCGACGTGGCCGAGCGCCGGGGCGACTACGCCAGCGTGCAAAGCCTGCGCGCCCCGGCGCAGCAAGCCGTGGCGCGCGGCATCGCGTGCATTCTCAAAACCCAGTACGTGCGCCAGGGCCAGCGCACGGCCTGGTGCGCGCAGTACGACGAGAAAACGTTGCTACCGGCCAAGGCCCGCGCCTTCGAATTGCCCTCGCTCAGCGGCAGCGAGTCGGTGGGCATCGTGCGATTTTTGATGAGCATCGACCGGCCTTCGGCTGAAATTAAAACGGCCATCGAGAGCGCCATAGCGTGGTTCGAGAAAGTCAAAATAACGGGTTACACCGTCAAGGATATTGCGGACCCGGCGCAGCCCAAAGGCCGCGACCGCGTGCTGGTGCCCGCGCCGGGCGCCGGGCTGTGGGCGCGGTTTTATGAGCTGAATACCGACCGGCCCATCTACGTGGGCCGCGATAGCCGCGTGCATTACCAGCTCAGCGAGGTCGAAAACGAGCGCCGCACCGGCTACGGCTACGCCGGCACCTGGCCCGCCACGCTGCTGAGCGAGGAGTACCCCAAATGGCGGCAGAAGCAGGCCGCCGGGCAGTAGCGGCGAATCTTGTAATTCAAGCTATTGGCTCGCCGCCCGCGCCAAAATGGTGTCTACTTCGAGTAGCAGGGCGGCACTAACTAGCAAGTCGTGGAGCAGGAACATTTCCTCCAGCGAAAACAGGAAAACCTGGTCGGAGGTGGGGCCGGGCAGGCTGAGGCAGCGCGCCGCCGCATCCACGATGGGCGGCGTGTGGAAGGTGCACAATTCGGCTACCATGCCGCGCCACTGCCGCAGCTCGTGGGGCAGCAGGCGCAGGCCCACATTGCCAAAATAGAGGTGCAGGCAGCACCGGCCGGGGCACTGGGCAATGCAACCCAGCGTGTTGTGGTGGAGGCAGCGCGACATTTTTTTCAATTATCAATTAACAGTGAGCAATTATTAATGGGCTGTCAGGCAGCGGGCTACTATCAATTATCAACTGGGTAGCGAGGGTATAGTCTACCCTCGCTACCCAGCTGATAATTGATAATTGCTCCTTGATAATTGACTACAGCGCCGCTACCAGCGCGCGCCACGACTCTTGCTCCGGAATGCCGGGCTTGCGCTTGCCGAATAGCAACAGGAGGTTATTACCTTGCGCGTCAAATAGTTCGAGCGAGGTTACGATACCGTCGGCGGTGGGCTTCTGCACCACCCAGCTTTGGGCCACGTCTTCGAGCTTGAGGTGCAGGTTGAAGTCGGGGTCGAGCACGTTGAGCCACGGGCCGGTGGGCACGATTTTGTGCACCGGGCCGGTATGAATCTGAATGCAGCCGCGGCTGCCCACAAAAATCATCACTGCTTGCGCCTGCTCGGCAGCGGCACGCAACGCTTTCTCAATGGCTTCATTGTCAACCTGGCGCACCAGTTCGGGCGGGCCCAGGCGCAGGGCCTGCGTGCGGCTCACGCCAAACTGGCGCAGCAGGCCGAAGAAGGCATGCGTATCCGGCAAGGCGCGCCAGGCCGCCTGAAACCCGGCTACGTCGATGGTATCGTCGGCCGCTTCGGCGGCGGGCTGGGGCGCGGGGCCGGTGGCGAGCGAATTGGGCTGGTCGTGCGCCCGGAAGCGCTCGACCAAGCCCTCGTAGGCCGCCAGGTCGGTTTCGCCGTCGAGCACGTAGATTTTGTGCAGCGCCTCGCCATCGGCGGCAAAAAACTGGAGGCTGCGGCGGCCGTTTTCGCTCACCGCGAAGCCGTGCTGCCAGTGCATCATAAAGAGGCGCAGGTCGATGTCTTCGCCCAGCACCAGCCCCATCGGCCCCTGAAACGATACGTCGAGGTACGGGCCTTTGCGCTCGTGCACCACGCTGTCGTTGCGGGTCAGGGCCAGCACGCGGCCCAGCGTGGGCACCTGCTTGAGCAGTTCCTTAAAATCGCCGGCCAGCGCCACTACCGGCGAGTCGGGCAGGCCAGTGTTGCGGGTGGCGAGCAGGGCGGCTTCGCTGGTGCCGAGCACTTGCGCGGCGTCACGAATGCGGCTTTTGGGGTACGCTTGCTGGTAGGCGGCCCAGCGGTCGGCAAGGGTTTCGGGGGCGGTGAGAACGGACATTTTTTGGGAGTTAGGAGTGGTGTATTTTGAGTCGTGAGTGGGGATGGCGTTTGTCATGCTGAGCGCAGCGCAGCGGAGTCGAAGCATCTCTACTGGTGAACTAACTCTTGACGCCAGCAACGAAGCGGTAGAAATGCTTTGACTCCGCTGCGCTCAGCATGACACGCTATTTTCTGACGTCAGCAACGAAGCGGTAGAGATGCTTCGACTCCGCTGCGTCGCCGCTTGATGCGCGGAATGCTCAGCATGACAAACGCGATACGCTTTATCAAAAAGGCATATTCACCGTGGGCACGATGAGCGGGCCGCCCAGGCTGGGATGCGCCAGCAATTCGACCTCAATTCCAAAGCCCAGCTGAATGTAATCGGGCGTCAGGACCTCGGCGGGGGTGCCGCTGGCCACGGGGCGGCCCTGGTGCAGCATCAGCACCTGGTCGGCGTATTGGGCGGCGAGATTGAGGTCGTGGAGCACCGCGATAACGCCGAAGCCGCGCCGCGCCAGCTGCCGGGCCACGGCCAGCGTGTGGTGCTGGTGGCGCAGGTCGAGGCCGGTGAGGGGCTCATCAAGCAATAAAAAGCCCTTTTCGGCTTCCCACACCTGGGCCAGCACGCGGGCCAGCTGCGCCCGCTGCTGCTCGCCGCCCGAAAGCGTAGGGTACTCGCGTTCAGCCAACTGGCGCAGGCCCACCAGGTCGAGGGCGGCGGCTACCACGGCGTGGTCGTGGGCCGTGGGCTGCCCGCCAAAGTACGGGTAGCGCCCCAGCAGCGCCAGCTCGCGCACCTGAAACGCCAGGGCCAGCGTATGCTGCTGCGTGAGTACCGCCCGGCGGCGCGCCAGCGCGGCCGGCGGCCACTGGGCCAGCGGTTTACCCTCAAAAACCACCTCGCCCGCGCTGGGCTTCAGGTCGCCGCTCAACACCTTGAGCAGCGTGGACTTGCCCGCCCCGTTGGCCCCCACGATGGCCAGCACCTCACCGGGCCGGGCCGTGAGCGAAACGTTTTGCAGCAAGCCCTTGGGGCCGATGCGGTAGGTAAGTGAGTTGGCTTGAAGCATGGAGCTATCGAAGAGTATCTAAACCGCGGCGCTACCGAATTCAGGCGGTTTTAGTGGCTTTTTTCAGTACTATCCACAGGAAAACCGGCGCGCCGAGCAGCGCCGTCAAGATGCCAATGGGCAGCTCGGCGGGGGCTACGGCGGTGCGGGCCAGCGTATCGGCCAGCAGCAGCACCAGCGCGCCGCCCAGCGCCGAGGCCGGCAGGATAAAGCGGTGGTCGGGGCCGGCCAGCAGCCGCAGCACGTGCGGCACCAAAAAGCCCAAAAAACCAATGGTGCCCACCAGCGCCACCGACGCGCCCACGGCCAGCGTAGTCAGGCCGATAACCTGCCATTTTACCCGCGCCACGGGCAGGCCCAGGTGCGCCGCCTGCTCCTCGCCCAGGGCCAGCAAATTCAACGATTTGCCCAGGCGCGGCAGCCACAGCAGCGGCCCCGCCACAAAGGGCAGCAGCGTGGCGATGGCCGGCCAGTTGGCCCCGCCCAGGCTGCCCAGCCCCCAAAAGGTGATGCTGCGCAGCTGCGCATCGGTGGCGGCGTAGGTAAACAGCCCGGTTACGGCCCCGGCCAGGCCATTGGTGGCGATGCCCACCAGCAGCATGGTGCTCACCAGCACCCGCCCGCCCTGCCGCGACACGCGGTACACAAACAGCGTAGTGGCGCAGGCCCCCGCAAACGCGGCCAGCGGCAGCACGTAGGCGCCCGCCCCGGCCGAGCCGGGCAGCGCGCTCACCAGCTTCAACACCTTTTCTTCCAATACAATAACCGCCACCGCCGCCAGCGAGGCCCCGGCCGAAATACCCAGCAGCGACGGGTCGGCCAGCGGGTTGCGAAACAACCCCTGCATGGCCGCGCCGCTCAAGCCTAGCGCCGCGCCCACCAGCACCGCCAGCACCACCCGCGGCAGCCGAATGGCCCACACTACCGCCTCCTGCTGCGGCTCGAAAGCCCAGCCGGTCGTCAGCCCGAGCTTGTGCCCCAGCACGCCCAGCACCGAGGCCACGGGCACGGGCAGCGCGCCCGCCCCCGCGCCCACCAGCACCGCCACGGCCAGCCCCGCCGCCAGCAGCGCCAGCAGCACCCGCGCCCGCTTTTGCCGGGTGGGCGGGGCGGCGGGCGTTAGGGTGATGGCGGGTTTTTCGGTAAGGGCGGACATGAGTAAAAGGAAAGTTTGAATTGGAGAGGGTGTATTGGCAGGTACTGGAAGCGCTCCGATAAACGACGAGAAAATCGTCTGTCATGCTGAGCGCAGCGAAGCATCTCGGTCGCTTCATCTGGGCTGCTCAACGAAGCGGCAGAGATGCTTCGCTACGCTCAGCATGACAGCTATTTCGGAATGCTTATCAGCATATTACTGGGTTTATTGTAGCTTCTTAGCCAGCTCGCTCGCCGCCAGCCCCAGGCGCGGCCCAAAACCCGTCAAAAGCTGCCCGTCCATCTCGACCACGCGGCCGGTGCGGCCGGCGGTGGTTTGCCCGATGCCGGGCACTTGCAGCAGGCCGGCTTTGCCGCCCAGGCTTTGCAGGCCGCTGTCGAAGAGCAGCAGCACGTCAGGGTTGGCGGCCACGAGGGCTTCGGCGGTGAGGGGCTTGAACTCGGTGAAGCCGGTGGCAGCGTTTTGGCCGCCCGCCAATTGAATGATTTTCTCGACCTGCGTGCCCTGGCCGGCCACCATCATGGTGCCCGTGCCGCGGGCGTAGATGAAGAGCACCTTGGGCGACTTGGCGGGCTTGCGCACCTGCGTCAGCTGCGCGTCGAGCTTTTTGAGCAGTGCGGGCACTTCGGCCGTAGCCCCGAAAGCCGCCGCTACCTCTTTGATTAACTGCTTGGTACCCTCTACCGAATACGCCTGCTTAAACAGCTCGACCCGCACGCCGGCCGACTTGAGCTGCGCGGCCACCTCGGGCTTCAGCGACTCGGTGGTGCCCACTACCAGGGTGGGGTTTTGGGCCAGCACGCCTTCGGCGGAGATGTTGCGGGTGTGGCCCACTTTGGGCAGGGTTGAGAGCGCGGCGGGGTACGTGCTGGTTACGTCCACGCCCACGAGTTGGCCCTGGCGGCCCAGGTCGCAGATAATTTCGCTGATGGTGCCATTGAGCGACACGATGCGCGGCGCGGGGGCGGCGGCCGCCGTGAGGCCGCTCAGCAGCAGCACGCCGAAGGCCAGCAGCTTATTCAGGCTTGAAAACAACATATTCATAGATTAAGTACTTATTAAAAATTAGTGCCGGCACGAACGGCTCGCGCAGAATAGCCTCACCACAAGGCCTACCCCCCAAACCACAGGCGCGCAAGCCGCCCGGCCGGACTTTTTACTTAGGTCATGCTGAGCGCAGCCGAAGCATCTCTACCGCTTCGTTGCTGGCGTCAGGAGGTAGTTCATCGACAGAGATGCTTCGACTTCGCTGCGCTGCGCTCAGCATGACGGTTATTTCAGGCTTGTGCCACTGGCCTGGTACACGTAGCGGAACGTGTAGTAGCCGCTGAGGTCGGTGGCGCTGGGTGCGGCCGGCGCGTTTTTGTAATAGCTCGTGATTTCCAGCTTCGCATACTTCCCCGTGGCGGTGCGGATGGCCAGCACCTTGCCAGCTACGGGGCTCACAATGTGCGTAGTAGCATCATAGCTATACCAGCCCTTGCCCGAGCCGGCAGGAATGGCCAGTGCGCTGGCGGCATCCACGGCGTAGCCGGTGGTCGGGGCCGTGGTCAGGTCGGCAAACAGGCCGGTGTACACTTGCGCGCCCCCCTGGCCGGGGCCGCTGATACCGCTGTTGGTCAAGATGGTAGTGCCCCGAAAGGCCACGTCCCACTTCGTGGTGTTGGAATCGGTGTAAGCAACCTGCTTGTTATCGGCCAAGCTAAAGAAGGTGTAATGCTTGGCGGCAATGGGCTGGCCGGTGCTGCTGGTAGTGCTGGCGGCCGAAAGGCTGCTCACGGTCTGGGCCTGCACGGCGGGGGTCACGGTGGTCGTGTCGTCGTCTTTGCTGCACGAGGCGAGGGCGAGGGTACCGGTAGCAAGCAGCAGAGCGGGGCGGAACAGGTTTTTCATGTAAAAAAGGAGTGTTGCGCGGATTTTGTATTCCGCGAGTGAAAGGATAGCGTCAGGGGGCCGCGGGCTACAAAGTCCGCGCAACTGGCTTCTTGCCCAGCTCAATAGCCAGGCTGGCGTACCAGAGCCGGCCGACCAGCGTGCTGATGTAGGCCGGGTCGGTGTAGTTGGTCAGATTGTCCACGCCGGCTTGCAGGCTCAGCCAGGGGCCGAGGGTTTTGCTGGCGGCTACGTTTAGCAGCAGGTAGCCGCTTACGTACTCATTATCAGCGTCCAGAATGGTGTTGGCGTTGGCATCGGCAAAGCCGTAGCGGCCGCGGTAGATGGCCCGCACGCTGGCCGTGAGGCCACGCGGCTGGTTTTCGTAAAATACCTTGGCGTTCCAGGTGTGGCGCGAGCGGTTGAAGAGCCCGCCGTAGTCGCTGGCCCGCACGCGCTCGGTTTGCAGCGTGGCCGGGTCGCGGCGAAAAACCTGCCCCGCTTCGAGCGACTCGACCACCGACTTATCTTTGGCAATAAGGTATTGGTAGCCAGCGCTAACTGCGAAACCGTGCGGCAGCTGCAAGGAGTTTTCCAGCTCCAGGCCCTGGGTGTAGGCGCGGGTCACGTTGCGGTAGGAAAACACGGACTGGCCGTTTTTCTTGAGCGCCACGGTGGTGGTTTCAATCAGGTTGCTCAGGTCATTGCGGAACGCATTGATGGTGAAGCGATAGCTCAGGTCCGGGTTAGTGAGCTTGGGTGCCAGCACGAACCCCACATTGGTCGCCACCGAGCTTTCGGTGGTCAGGCGGCCAGCCTGGTCGAGTGCGGATTGATAGATAATGGCCTGACCAGTAGTTGGGTCGGTGGCGAGCTGGCCTTGCTGGGCCAGCTGGGCTACTTTGGCTTGCACCTGGCCGGTGCCAAACACGCTGTAGCCCACCGTGGGGTTCGAGAAATTGAGGTAGAGCTGCCGAAAATCGGGGACGCGGTAGCCGCGGCCCACCGAGCCGCGCAAAGCCAGCCAGGGCCGCAGCTGGTAGCGGGCGGCGAGCTTAGGGCTCAGCTGGCCAGCGTATTGGCTGGGGCCATCGTAGCGCGCGCCGGCCACCAGGTTGAGCTTTGTTGTGGGCGTCCAGTCGTATTGGGCGTAGCCGTAGGCGTTTTGCAGCAGCTGGCGCTCGTCGTAGCGGGTGGCGGCCACGGTCTGGCGCTGGTAGCCGGTGCCCAGGGTCAGCGTTTGGTTGGGGCGCGGGCTATAATCGACTTGTACCTCGGGCCGCAGGAAGGCTTGGGTAAAGTACGTGGCGTCAAAATACCGCCCATCGGCGGCGTAAGTGTAGGCCTCCTGGGTGTGGTAGCGGCTGTAGTAGAGCCGCGCCGTGGCAACTACTTTGTCGCCCGCAAAGCGGTGCGTAAGCGTGGGGTTGAGGGTAAAATCGGTCTGCCGGCTCTTCAGCGTCACGTTGGCCGTGAGGCCGGTTTCGTTGGTTGTGGGTGCCGTACTCGCTTGGTTTTCTACAAAATACCGGCTCGACAAGCTAAATTTCGTGCGCTCGCTCAGGCGGTAGGTAAAGCGGCTTTGGCCGGTGTAGCTCGCAAAGGGCGGCACCGTGGCCGCGCCGCTTTCGGGCTGCAAGGTGTAGCCCGCCGAGCTGTAGCGGTTGCCGAAAAGCGTGAAACCCGCCCGCTCGCCGCCCGCATTCAGCGTGCCGCTGAAATCGGCCGTGCGGTTGCTGCCGTAGCGGGCGCGCAGGCCGCCGCTGAGGCCCGGCTGCGGCTTTTGGGTGATGATATTGACCACGCCGGCCAGCGCATCGGAGCCCCACAGCGCCGAGGCCGGCCCCTTCACCACCTCCACCCGCTGGATGTTGCCCACCGCCACGCGGGTCAAATCCAGGGTGCCCGCCGTGCGGCCGATGAGCGGCTCGCCATCCACCAAAATCAGCGTGTACTCCGAGTTAAGACCTTGCAGCTGAATACCCTGGCCATGGTCGGCCACGAGGCTGAGGCCGGTTTGCTCGCGCAGCACGTCGCCGAGGCGCAGCGAGCCCATGCTCTTGATTTGCTTCTCCCCCACCACCGAAACCGGGATAGCCACGTCGGTCAGGCTCTTTTCGGTGCGGGTAGCGGTCACTACTACTTCCGTCAGGCGCCGGCGGCGCAACGTGTCGGCGGGCAGCGGCCGGCCGGCTTTTTGGGCCAGCGCCGGCCCCGCCAGCAAAGCCAGCGGCAACGCATAAGCGACGGATGAGGAGAGTGAGCGCGTCATTATTTAGACATGTTCTAAACAGTGACAAAGGTATTCACTCAAATTTCACTCCGGCAAGGCTTATCTGGAAATTTTCTAAATAAAATTTGAAGCTGATTTTTGCGATTTGATTTATTAGGTTGGCGTTCAATTGCCCGCGCTTATTTCATTCATTCGCGTCAGCATTTGGGTCTACCCATCTGGCCGCACTCAATGCTTAGGAAGCGGTACCACCTGAATCTGCTACTTAAACACCACTGGCACAACAAACCGGACGGCGGTAGGCTCACCATTGAGCTTGCCGGGCTGCCAGCGGGGCATCTCGGCCACGGCGCGCAGCACTTCGGCATCGTAGGCTGGGCCGATGCCTTTGATAAGGCTCGTACTTGTGATGGTACCCTCCGGACCCACGATGAATTGCACGAATACCTTGCCATCGCCTTGGATGGGCGGCGCATTGGCGGGGCGGCGCACGGTGGTGGCCAGGTAATGTACTACCCCCAGTTTATCCGGAAACTTGGGCATCTGCTCCACAATCTGCGGCACGCGGCTGTCGGCGTCCGCCTCTTTGGTAAAAACGACTACGGTGCGGCCGGCGCGCCAGGTTATTTTTTGGCGCAGGGTGCCGTCTTCGTTCCAATACTGCCACACGCCTTCGCGCTTGCCGTTGGCAAACCGCCCCGTGGTGCGCTTGGCGCCCGAGCGGAAGTAGTACGTCGCGGGCCCGTCCTTCACGATGGGCGGGCCGGGCCAGCCCAGGGCTTCCATCTGCCGCTCGCCGCTGAGGTAGAAGTCCTGGATGCGGCAGCGGCCCGAGTCGGCGGGCGTAGTCCAGCCGTAGTACACGGCGTTGGCGCGCTGCACGCGGCGCCAGCTGCCATCCCAAAAAGTAGTATCGGGCACCGGCCGCGCGGGCGGGGCCAGTAGGGTGAGCAGCAGCGCAACCGGGTGCATAGGAGAAAGGAACTTGGTGAGTGAGGACGCCAGCAAGAAGCAGCTGACCGTCTGTGCCTTGCATGAAGCATAAACACCTTACCAACACCTACAGGCAGCGTTCATTTTTCCGCCTCGCGCCCCCGGCTAGGCGGCCACGCCCACGCGCGCGCTCAACCGATAAGGCCGCCACCGCGCAAACTTCTACCCAGCCTGTCCGTTTGGTGAAGCAACTTCTACTTAGCTAATGCCGCCTCGCTTCCTCCTGCTGGCTCTGTGTGCGCTGCCAGCCCTGCGCCTGGCAGCCCAGCAGTCCCCTACCCCTTCCGATACTTCCACCGCCCAAGCCCTACCCTCAGCCACGGTGGTGGGCTATGGCCAGCGCCTGCCGCTGCGGCGCACGGCGGCTGGCGTGGGGGTTATCGACCAGGCTATTATTCAGCGCTTTAATGAAAGCTCGCCGGCTGCGGCGGTTAACACGCTGCCCGGCGTGCGGCTCGAAGAGCGCGCCACCGGCAGCTACCGCCTCAGCGTGCGGGGCAGCACGCTACGCTCGCCATTCGGGGTGCGCAATGTAAAGCTTTATTATTTTGATATTCCCTTCACGGAGGCCAACGGCACCACGCCGCTCAACATCCTCGACCCCGCGCAGCTCGGGCGGCTAGAGGTGCTGAAAGGGCCGGCGGGCAGCGTGTACGGCGCGGGCACGGGCGGCGTGGTGCGCCTCGAAAACCGCCGCCCGGCCCCCGGCCAGGCGCAAGCCCAGGTGGGCTACTCGGTGGGCTCTTTTGGGCTGCGGCGCTTCACGGCCTCGGCCGAAACCAGCAAGCAAAACGGCGACTACTGGCGGGCTCAGTACGCGCACCAGCAGCTCGATGGCTACCGCCAGCAGAGCGCCCTGCGGCGCGACGTATTCGCGGTGGATGGGCAGCTGAGCGCCTCCAACAAGCAGACTTTTTTGGTGCACGCGCTTTATACCGACCTTTATTACCAGCTGCCAGGCGGCCTCACGCGGGCGCAGTTTGAGGCCGACCCGCGGCAGGCGCGGCCGGGCACGGCCGCCGCGCCCGGCACCGTGGCGCAGCAGGGTAGCTACGCCTCCCAAACCGGCCTTTTGGGTTTCACGCACGAGTACCGCTTCTCGGAGCACTGGCGCACCACGGCCACGGTGTATGGCCGCACCACCCGCGTAGCCACGCCTTACCTGATTGATTGGCAGCGCGATGCCGGCCTGGGCGGCGGCGGGCGGGCCACCCTCAACTACCGGGGCCGGCTGGCCGGGCGCGTGCTGCGGGCGCAGGCCGGCGGCGAGTTTCAGGCCTCGTTCACCGATTCGCGCAGCTACCTCAACGTGCGCGGCAACCCCACCACCCTGCGCTACGACGACGAGATAACGACCCGCACCGGCTTTGCCTTCGTGCAGGCCGACTACGAGCTGCCAGCCGGCTTTTTGCTCACGGCTGGCGCCAGCTACAACCGCCTGCGCTACAATATTGCTCGCGTGAGCAGCGCCGCCACCAACCCCAACGGTTACGTGGTAACCCAGAATTTCCGGCCCGAAATCCTGCCCCGCGTAGCCCTACTCAAGGAAATCACGCCCGCCCTTTCGGCCTACGCCAGCGTGAGCACCGGCTACTCGCCGCCTTCCGAGGCCGAATTGCGGCCTTCCGATGGCAGCATCAACCTCGACCTGCAAGCCGAGCGCGGCACCAGCTACGAGGTGGGCGGCCGGGGCGAATTATTGGGCGGCCGGCTGACGTTCGACGTGGCGCTGTTCGACTTCGCGCTGCGCAATACCATCGTCTCGCGCACCGATGCGCAGGGCTTCCAACTCTACGCCAACTCGGGCAACACCCGCCAGCGCGGAGCCGAAATCGCGGCCAGCGGCTACCTGTGGCGGCCGGTGCCGGCTGGCGCCGACGCCGGCGCAGCCGCGCAGCCCACCACCGCCAACGGCCTACGCCTGTGGGCCAGCTACGCCTACAACCACTTCCGCTTCGGTAGCTATGAGTCGGCCACGGGGCAGAGCTTCGGCGGCAACCGCCTCACCGGCACCGCGCCGCACACGCTGAGCACGGGCCTCGATTTCAACTTAGCGGGCTTTTACCTAAGCCCCACGCTCAGCCACCAGGCCAGCATTCCGCTCAACGACGCTAACACCGACTACGCGGCCGCCTACTGGGTGCTGGGCAGCCGCGCCGGCTGGCGCCGCACGCTGGGCAAGCTGGCGCTGGAGGTCTACGGCGGCGTCGAAAACGCCACCGACCGCCGCTATAGCCTCGGCAACGACCTCAACGCCTTTGGCGGGCGCTACTTTCAGCCCGCGCCGGGGCGCAACTACTACACCGGGGCGCAGGTGGGCTGGCGCTGGTGGTAAGGAGCGCCAGCAGTAAAAAGTGAGGGGGTGCCAGGTAAGCCGGCTTTTAGGCCTCTGCTTACCTGACACCCCTTCATTTTTAGTTCTTTACCGCGTATTACTGCACCACTATTTTCCGCACCACGCTCACGGTGGCGCTCTTCATGCTGGCCAGGTACAGGCCCTGGGGCAAGCCATTCAGGGCCACGCGGCGGCTGCTCGTGAGCGTCGTTTGCAGCACGGTTTTGCCCTGCACATCGCGGATGGTGAGCTGACAGGGCGACGCGCCAATGCTGGCGTACAGGTAGTCGCGCGTCGGGTTGGGCCACAGCTGGAGCTCGGCCGTGGCGGCATCTTGCGTGCCGAGCGCCGTGGTCGGCCGGAACATATTGTCCAGGTACGCCAGGCGGTTGTTGAGCCAGGTGGTCGGGTACGCGAGCTGGGCCGCGTCGTACTGGTAGCTGGGCCAGGCCCGCTGCTCGCGCTCGTACACGTTGTTGGCCAGCAGGTAGTCGCTGTTGGTCTTGATTTTGGCCGTGATGTAGGCGCTCGTCATCACCGACGTGCGCAGGCTGTTCCACCGGCTGGCCAGCGCCGCCTGAAAGCCATTGGCCGAATAATCGCGCTGCAGGCGGTCGTAGAAGCCGTTGGACAGCACATCAAGAATATAGTTCACGTTGGCGCCGGTCCAGTCGTTGCCCAGCACGCCGTCCAGGTCCCAAGGCACGTAGAAATACGGCTCGTTGGGCTTGTATTTGGCGATGTAGATGTTCTTGCCCGTGTTGTCGGTGGCCCGCATCACATTCAAAAAAATGAAGTAATCGACGGCATTGGCGAGGTTGAACTTGGCCTTATACTGACTATAAAAATCAGCATCCGGGCTCTTCACCACGAAGCTGGCGAAGCCGTGCAGGTTGGTCCAGTCGGTTTGCTCGCTTGGCTCCTTATACTCAAAGCCGTCCCAGAACGTGGTCCCGTTATCGAAGGCCGGCACGCTGTTGAACGTCGTTACCCCCAAGCCGGCACCTTTGTAGAGCTCGCCCATGATTGTGTTATTAGCATACTTCTTGAGCTTCAGCTGCTTGCGGTCGACGCGCTCCGTCAGGGCATAAATACCCTGGTAGCGGCCGTTGAGAAACACCTCCGTGTAGGCCATGTCGATGCCGCTCTTGGCGGTCGGCTCCTGGGCTTTGTAGTACACCTGGTTCATGTCCTGCCACAGCTCGTTGGCCACTTTCAGGCGCATCCGCAGCTGGTCGTTGTACATAGCTTGCAGGTTCCATTTATTGCTGGTGCGCAGGCCCAGCAGCGCCAAGTCCTGGCTGTTAGCCCCCAGGGTATCAGCCCACAAGCTCAACTCATACGACTTTTTGGGGTACGACTGCGAAGAGACGCCCCGAAACTCGATGCCCGTGGCCGACTGCGCCACCACGCCCGTGGTATCGGTCAGCACGAGGCCCGCGTACACGCTGGGCGCGTCCGCAATCTGGTGCCGGGTGCGCAGGTGCAGCACCGGCACGCGCGTGACGTACACCGTGTAGGTTTTGGCCTGGTACGTGGCCTGGTAAGACCCGGCCGGGCGCAGCGCGCGCACCGGGCGCACCAGGGCGTAGGCCTGGCCGCCGGCCACCAGCGTGCGAATGGAATCGCTGGCCAGCCCGTCCGTGGTGAGCTGCTGCGCGGGCGCATTCACCAGCACCAATCTGCTCGCCGAGTCAGCATGAAAAAACTTAGAATCAATTGTAACAATTCCCTGAGCATGTAATTTTGTCAAGGTAGAGCTTACCAGCAGCAGGCCTAACCCAAGCCCAAACCTTTTAAGTACAATTTTTGATTTCATAAATGAAACAGTGATAAAAGGAATTTTAGAAAGTACGGGGCAAAACTAGCTCTAAAACAGCTTTTAACCTACTACTAGTAGGCATTTACTAGAAACCTGTTTTTTATCATTTTAAAATCCTTTATGCATTAAATACAAAATTTAAAAATTTTTAAAGTAATATTACCAGGCCAATTACTGGGCACAACCAGGCGGCACCCGTTAATTAAACCGGCGGTGCTAACTTGAACTTTATAATGATAACATTTTCTACTAGCCTAGCCCGGCCGCGGCGTATTGCGGCACTTTTGCGTGGGCTGCTGCTGCTGGCCGTGCTCGGGGCCAGCGCCCCTGGGGCGCGGGGGCAGCGTTTCGCGGCCATCGGCGACTATGGCTACACCGGCACGCCCGAGCGCGACGTAGCCAACCTGGTCAAAAGCTGGAACCCGGACTTTATCATCACGCTCGGCGATAACAACTACGACGTGGGCGACTCGACCACCATCGACCAGAACATCGGCCAGTACTACCACGAGTACATCTACAACTACAAGGGCCGCTACGGCCCCAAAACCTTCAGCGACCGCTTCTTTCCCTCGCTCGGCAACCACGACTACTACACCCGCAACGGGCAGGCCTACCGCGACTACTTCACGCTGCCCGGCAATGGGCGCTACTACGAGCTGGTGCGCGGCAACGTGCACCTGTTTGCCCTCAACAGCGACCCGGCCGAGCCCGATGGCATCGGGGCCACCTCGCGGCAGGCGCGCTGGCTGCAGGCCGCGCTGGCCGCCTCCACCGCCCGCTGGAAGGTGGTGTACCTGCACCACGCGCCCTACTCATCGGGGCAGCACGGCAATACCATCGCCTCGCAGTGGCCGTTTCGGGCCTGGGGCGCCTCGGTGGTGCTGGCCGGCCACGACCACCACTACGAGCGTCTACTCGTTGATAGCCTGCTGTATATCGTGAACGGGCTGGGCGGCCGCAGCATCTACACCAGCAGCCGGCCCCGGCTGCCCCAGAGCCAGAAATACTTCAACGGCAACTACGGCGCGCTGCTGCTGAACGCTACGCCCGACAGCCTCACGCTCCAGTTCTACACCCGCCAGCGCGTGCTGGCCGACTCCTACGTGCTGCGCCAACCGCTCAGCCCGGCGGCCAAGCTCTACCCCGTCATCCCGAATCCCTTCCGCGAAGCGGCCCTGGTCGAGTTTTCGCTGCCCGCCCCAGCGGCCGTGCGCCTGCGCGTGCTCAACGTGCTGGGCCAGGAAGTGGCGACCCTGTACCAGGGTACGGCCCCGGCCGGCTGGCAGCGGGTGCCGTGGGCGCGCCAGGGCCTGGCCGCCGGCCTCTACTACGTGCAGCTGCAAGGCAGCGGCTTTTCGCAGGTGGTGAAGGCCCATATTGACTAGCCCGCGCCAAGCAGAGCCAAAAAGCGGTGATGCGTTGCCAATATTTGCGCCATGCTGACGCGCAAAGCCCTCCAATCGCTGGCCACGGCCACCTCCTTTAGCCGGGGCGAAGACTACTTGCGGGCGGGCAGCGTGGGGAGAATTACGCGCCAGGGCGACCAGTTTCAGGCCACGGTTCACGGCACGTATCCGTACAAGGTGCAGCTTATGCTGAAGGCCGGCGGTGAAGCCCGGCTCAAGTGCAATTGCCCCTACGATTTCGAAGGCATCTGCAAGCACGAGGTGGCCCTGGGCCTGGCCGTAATCGAGCAGTTTGGCCC
This sequence comes from Hymenobacteraceae bacterium, assembly GCA_022701825.1. Classification (GTDB taxonomy): domain Bacteria; phylum Bacteroidota; class Bacteroidia; order Cytophagales; family Hymenobacteraceae; genus Hymenobacter. Next base: position 19,524 of record JAKONR010000395.1, read on the forward strand.
CGACCTCCAAGCCAGCCGCGCAACTGATAGGCTGCCCGATACCAGCCCCGCCGCCCTCGCCGCCGCCCTGCACCGCACGCCAGCCGACGCGCAGCTGGCCTTTTTGGCCGGCCTGCTGGAGCAGGATGAGGCCCTGCGGCGGCAGTTTTTGGCGCACGTGGCGCCGCCGGCTACCGCCGCCGCGCCGGCCGCCCCAGCGGCCGAAATCACCAGCGACAGCATCGGCACGGAGGTGTACGAGGCGCTGTCGGACCTGGCTTTCGATGAGGAAATGCTCGACCAGTACGACCCTGGCTACCGCTACGACGAACACGCCGGAATACTCGAAGCCGCCGACGAAGCCATTGATGAGGTGCTGATTCCGCACGCCGAGGCCGTGGCCGACGCCCTGCACGGCGGCCGCCTCACCGAGGCGCTGCGCCGCTGGGTGGGCGTGCACGCGGGCAGCACCGCCGCCACCGGGCCTGCGGCCGACGACTACGACCTCTTCGGCTACGAGGGCTACCCGGCCCATGTGCAGGCGCGCTGGCTCGCGCTCCTGGCTGACCAAAACCTGCCCCAGCTGCTCGAAACCACGGCTTTTGCCCCCGCCGAAACCGAGGCCGCGCTGGCGCTGCTGGCCCAGCGCTACCGCGAGCCAGCGGGCGCGGGCCAAGGGCTGCAAGCTGAGTATTTGAAGAACCCAACGCCCAAGGACAAGCAGCCGGCCGACCAGTCGGCGCGGCCCGTGGCGGGCGGGCGGCTGCGTATTCCGCCGCATTTTCACGACCTGCTGCACGCCCTGGCCCACGACCCCGCCACCGCCGCCCAGCTGCGCCCGCTGCTGGCCGAGGTGCCCGCCCCAGGCCTGGGCCTGGCCCGCGTGCTGCTGCGCGTGGCCGAAGTACTCGCCGACGAGGCGCTGTGGCTGCGCACCTCCGAAGCCTTTGCCGCCCACGATGCCACCCTCACCGTGCAGTTGCTCGACCGCTACCGCGCCAGCGGCGACCGCGCCAGCCTGCGGCGCGTGCTGCACGAGCGGGGCGCGCAGTTCGCGGCGGTGCTCAATCCGTACATTCTTCAGCACCTCACGCCCGCCGAAGACGCCGCCCTCTACCTGCCCGCCCTGGCGCAGCGCTGCCACCACACCCAAAGCCTGCCCGACTACCACCTGCTGCGACGCCACTGGAGCCCGGCCCAGCGCCGCAGCTTCGTGGATGAGCAGCTGGCCCTGGGCGCCCGCACCGGCAACAACCCGCTTTTTGGGGCCGAGCTGCTGCTGGCCGAAAACCGCGCCGCCGAGCTGCTGCCCTACCTGCTGCGCCTCAACTGGACGTGGCACCGCTCGGTGCCCGAGCTGCTGGCCCTGGCCGCCCCCACCCACCCCGACGACTGCCTCGATGCCGTACTGGAGCGCACCGAAGCCCTGCTGCACGACCCCGCCGGCGGCCGGGGCCGCGCCGCCTACCAGCGCATTACCTCCTGGCTCACGGCCCTGACTACGGTGGCCGAGCTAGGCCCGCCCGTGGCCTTGTTCGCGGCGCACCTCTACACCGAATACCCGCGCCTGGCAGCCCTGCGCGAAGAGCTGCGCGCCGCCCGCTTGGTGCGCACGCGCCTCGTGGGCAAGCAGCACCAGCTCGTCGTTTCCGAAGCCGAAGACGCGGAGGTGCGGGCGCTGCTGCGCGACCGGCACCGCCCGCCCGGCCGCAAGCAAAACCCGCTGCGCTAACCACTCCGTAGTAGTCTCAAAATCGGGGTGCGGGGCCGGCAGCCCGCCCCGCACCCGCACCCCAAAACCTGCTCTATGCGCACGCGTTGGCTCCTTTTGTTGCTGGGTGGCGCGGCGCTCGGCTTGCTTGCCTTCTACCGCCAGCCGGCCACCGATAGCCGCTTCGCCAGCTACGTGGTAGCCCCGCAGCAGCTCCGGCTGTTTTATCACGACGACCACGGCCGGCGCTTCGGCAGCCTCGGGCGGCTGCGAGACTGGCTGGCGCAGCGCCACCAAACCCTGCTTTTTGGCACGAACGGCGGCATGTACGCGCCCGGCGGCACGCCCAAGGGGCTATTTATTCAAGCCCAAAAGCTGGTAACGCCGCTCGATACGGCCCGCGGCGCGGGCAACTTCTACCTCCGGCCCAACGGCGTGTTCTACCTCACTACCAGCCAGCAAGCGGGCATTTGCGCTACCGGCGAGTTTCGCGGCGGGGCGGGCGTGGCCTACGCCACGCAGTCGGGGCCGCTGCTGGTGCACCGGGGCCGGCTGCACCCGGCTTTTCGGCCCAGCTCGGCCAATGTAGTAGTGCGCAACGGCGTAGGTATTCTGCCGGGCGGCCGGGTGGTGTTTATCATTTCGCGCGCACCGGTCAGTTTCTACGACTTTGCTGCTTACTTCCGGCGCCTGGGCTGCCGCGAGGCGCTCTACCTCGATGGCTTTGTATCGCGGCTGTACTGCCCGGCCCAGGGCTGGCACCAAGCGGACGGCGATTTTGGGGTAATTATCGGCGTGGCCGTGCCTGCTAAGTAGGGCATTAGCTAAACGGCTGCGCCCGCTACCCCATTCAGCCAAAGTACGCCTGCTTACTAACCAGCTAAGCAGCCAGCGCCAGGTGCCCACCCGCCCCAAAAATTTTAGTCTCCGGCGGTGAACACGCGCCCGGTCATCGCCGTAAGCCAGGCAGTTCCTTCCTAACTTCATCATGAAAAATCTCCTCGCCCTCGTGGCCATTCTGGCCGCCACCCTCGGCACCGCCGCCGCCCAAACCGCCGGCGGCCACCCCGGCGGCACCTCCACCGGTGCCAATGGCAACAACAACGTGAGCAGCGGCAACAGCGCCAACACCAGCAGCAGCGCCGCCAACAACAACCCAACCACCGCCACCCCCAACTACAAGCCCGCCCCCGGCGCCAAGCCCCGCGGCACCGGCGCCGACACCAAAAAGCCCACTGGCGGCGGCACCAAAGTAGTGGTGCAGTCGGGCGGCCAGGGCCACAACAGCACCCGCGACCCCAAAGGCAAGACTGTGGTAGCCCCCTCGGCCACCACCGGCAAGGGCAAGCAATAGCCGGCCTTTGGGCTTCCCCCTCAACGACGACAGGTAACAAAAAAGCCGGCCCCTAACGGGGCCGGCTTTTTACGTTTTAGACATTTCAAGATTTGCCGGGCAAAAGGAGTGCTACAGCGTAACCCCGATGCCCGGCCCGAACAGCAAAAAAGGCTTGCCCTTGGTGAGCAGGTAGCCGCCGCCCAGGTACAGCGGAAACGTGAGCCGCGCGCCCGTGCGCACCGGCACCACCGAGCCCAGCACCACCAGGCCCAGGTCGCGCTGCACGTCGGTGTTATTGCTGAGGTTGAAGGCGTTGAGGGCCACAAAACCCGCCCCGATGCGGTACGGCCGCAGCTTGTTGATGCGGTCGGGGGCATAGAAGCTGAGCTGCGCCAGCGTAGCCAGGCTGATGCCGCCGAAGCTGTTGTAGGTCGATTCGCCCTGGTACTTGGTGAGCAGGCCGGCCGGAAAGCTCACGCTGATGTCGAAGTTGAGGTGGCGGCGCAGCACCAGCTCTATTTGTTGCGCGTAGCCCTTGGTGCCGTACTGCCGGGCATCGTGGCGCACGTTGATAATAACGCGGTACCAGGCGTCGAGGTCGTAGGTTTTGCGGCCCAGTATGCTGTTGAGGCTGAAATTGCCCACCTGGCACTCGTTGCCCTGGTAGTAGGCGTAGCGCGGCGAGGCCTCGCCGGGGCAAATGACCAGCTGCTCGACCGTGCGCTGGTCGATGAGGTTGCCTTTTTCGTCCACCGTGCGCACGTCCATCGTCAGGTACTGGCGGCCGTAGAGGTTGCCGGCCTCGTCGATGGCGTTGGTGTTGAAGCTGAACACCACGTCGGGGATGGTTTTGTCGTAGAGCACCGGCCCGTTGAGCTGGGTGGCGGGGTGCGGGCCGTCGCCGTAGTTCACCTGCACAAAATTGAGCGGGTGGGGCCGCTGGGCCTCTTTCACGCTCAGGCCGTACTCGGTAGGCGTGCTACCATCAAACACCACGATGCGCCGCCGCACGCTGCTGAGTGGCACCTGCACGCGGTAGATGAGCACCTTTTCGGAGCGCGTCGAAGAGTCGGACGGAATGATATTAGCCCCGTCGAAGTGGTAGCGAGCCTTCAGCAGCGACTCGCCTTCGAGGCGCACGTCCACCGTTTCGCCGGGGTTGATGGTGGTGTTCGTGCTCCAGTCGCCGCCCCGGTGCAGCACGCTCAGCGTGGCGATGCGCGGGCGCGGCGTGATGTCGAAATTGGTGATAAACTTGGCCACGTCGCCGTCCTTGATGTAGAGGTAGCCGTCCGACTGCCGGTGCGTGTTGTAGGTGCGCAACTGGCACAGCACCCGGTCGTTAGACATGTAGCTGCGGGTATAGAGCTCCGCGATGAGCGCGCCGCCCGCCTCCTGCTGGGCCTCCAGCCGGTAGGTGCGGTGCAGCTCAAACGAGTGCCCGTCGTCGAGCACAAACTCGATGCCCCGCCGCCGGCTTTCCTCGTCGTAGTCCACTGTTTTGCGCTCGGGCGAAAGGAAGCGCAGCCGGCTGGCCTTCACCAGAAAGTCGAGCCGCAGCGGCGGCAGCTGGTAGCTAAGGCGGCCGCCCGCGTCGAGGTGCGGGCGCTCGGCCAGCGCCTTGATGATGAGCGGGTGCGGCCCCAGCGCGTTGGGCACCACGTGCAGGCGCAGGCCGCCCTGCTCGCGGGCCAGCCGGTAGTCGATGTCCTGGCCTTTGGTCCACTCGTTGGCGGCGCGCACGTTGGCCACGTTGTTGGTATTCAGCTCAATCACCTTTTCCTCGCCCACAAACAGCTCGTTGTCCAGGATGCGGGCGTCGAGCGTGGTGCGCGTGAGGGGCAGCAGGCTTACCACCTGCTGGCGCAGGGTGGCTTTTAGGGCCCGCCCCGCCGAGTCGGCCGCCGGCGGGCCGGGCTGCACAAATACCAGCTGCACGAAGGGCGCACCCGTGAGGTTGCGAAATCGCAACGTGCCGCGGTACTCGCCATCGGCCCCGGCCACCAGCGTGTCTTGCAGCACGTAGTCGGCCGAGGGCAGCAGGCGTGGGGCGCGGCTGCCAGGCTGCGCGGGCGTCAGGCGCAATTCGGCCGCTTGGTCGTCTTGGTGGTAATAAAAGTAGAGGCGCGGCTCGCCGGCCACCGGCACCATTTGCTCGCCCAGGCTGTAGCGCACGGTGTCGAAGGTGAGGCTGAGGCTCCGCAGCAGCGGCACAGCGGCGGGGGCCTGGGCGCGGGCTACGCCGCTGAAAAGCAGAATCAACCACGCGACAACCCAACAATTCTTTCGCATAAGCAGGTAGTGATAGCCGCTGCAAAGGTCGGGGGCGGATGCGGTTGGGCGGGCGGCCGGCTTTTTGCCGGCCGCCCGCCCATCGTTGGGGCGGCGCGGTTGGGCGGCATAGCGCGGGAGCACGGCCGATACATGGCGAGTGGGCAGTTGGCAGCCCGCACCCGGCGCGCTACTCATTTTCCATCCCGGCCGGCGGGGGCGCGGGCAGCCGGGCCGCCCGCCGGGCGCGGCGGTGCTGGCGGTACTGCCGCCAGTCATGCCAGAGGTTGCCCACAAATAAATTGAGCCGGTAGCTGTAGTACCAGCCATCAAAATCCTCTTTATAATCAATCTCTTTCAGCGACACGCGGTAGCCCACCGCCCCACTAAGGCCCACCCAGCGCGTGGGCTTGAGCAGCACGCCCAGCCCGATTTCGGCCGGGATAAACAAGCCTTTTTCGTCGGCCGTCACGCGGCCGTTTTCGTCGGTGATGGTGTAGTGGCTGCGCCCCAGCCCCGCATCGACGGGCACGCTGAACTCGATAAAGCGGCGGCTGAAAAACGTGTAGCTGAAATTGGGCGTGAAGTACGTGAGCTGCAGGGCCGGCGTGAGCGTGTCTTTGAGCTTGCGGTTTTTGCCTTTGCCCGAGTAGGTGTAGAGGTCGGCATAGCTGCGCCGCAGCGTGTAGGCGCCCAGCCCCAGGCGGTAGGGCTTGCCGCGCGGCACCACGCCCACGTTGAGCCCAATAATGCGCACCGCCGAGGCCTGCACGAACGAGTTGCGGTTGTCGAGCACGAGGCTGAACCCCAGGCGCGGCGGCCGAGGCGCCCGGCTGCTGTCGGTGGCGGGTGCTTGGGCGCGGGCCGCGCCGGCGGCCAGCCAACCGCCGGCCAGCGCCAGCCAGCAGGCCTTTTGGGGCCGAAGCCAAACGGGTAAAACGGGCATCACCGCGCTAGGAATAAGAAGCTGACCGAAGGTTTAATGCGCAAGATAAAGGCGCGGCGAGCGGCTTCCGCCCGGCGGCAGGTGCCGCCGCTCGCCCGGCTTTTTTTACCGTTCGCCGGGCTACCATACTGCTGGCCGGGCAGGCGCTTCGGGAGGCTAAAAGGGGCTGGTAGGTTTGCCTTATCCTTACACCAACGCCCCTTACAAGCCATGTTTTGCTCGCCTTTTTCCCGCGCTGCTTTCGCCCTCGCTGTGCTGCTGGCCGGGCCGGCCACTCAGCCCGCCGCCGCCCAAACTACTGCTACCCGCGCTGCTGCCGCGCACCCGGCCTTCACGGTGCGGGTGGTGGGCCAGGGCCGGCCGGTTATCCTCATTCCGGGCCTCACCTGCCCCGGCGCGGTGTGGGACGAAACAGTGGCCCGCTACCAGCGCCAGTACCAATGCCACGTGGTGTCGCTGGCCGGCTTTGGCGGGGTGGCCGCCCAGCAGCCCGTGCCGGCGCACCTGCTGCAAGGCGTGCGCGACCAGCTCCTGGCCTACGTGCAGGCCCAAAAGCTGACTAAACCCGCCGTTGTCGGCCACAGCCTGGGCGGCTTTCTGGCCCTCTGGATGGCCAGCACCGCCCCCGCTGCCCTCGGCCCGCTCGAAATCGTGGATGCGCTGCCCTTCTTTTCAGCCATTCAAAACCCCGCCACCACCGCCGAAACCGCCCGCCCCATGGCCGAGCAAATGCGCCAGCAAGTGGCCCAGGGCCGCCTCACGATGGCCGCCGAGCGCCAGCAGGTAGCCCCGCTGGTTTCCGATACGGCCCGCCTTACGCAGGTGGCGCGCTGGGGGCTGGCCTCCGACCCCGGCACGGTGGCCCAGGCCATGTACGATATGTATACCACCGACTTGCGCGCCGATGTGGCCCGCATTCAGCAGCCGGTGCTCGTGCTCAGCTCGTGGGCCGGCTACAAGGCCTACGGCGCTACCAAGGAGAGCACCCGCGCCATTTATACGCAGCAGTACGCCGAGCTGCCCCAGGCCCGCATCGAGCTATCGGAGGCTGGCCGCCACTTCCTCATGTACGACGACCCGCAGTGTTTTTTTGCCCAAACTGATGCTTTTTTGCAGCAGGCGGCGGCGGCCAAGCGCTAGTGGGGCGGGCGTCCACTGTGCTGCGTACATCGCCCACGGGCATCGGTCATGCTGAGCGGAGTCGAAGCATCTCTATCGCTTCGTTGCCAGCGTTAGAAATTACTTCTCCGGTAGAGATGCTTCGGCTGCGCTCAGCATGACAGCCTTGACTCATTCCTGATACAATATTCCCCATGCCCCCAACCCTACCCCGCCAGCGGCTCTACTGGCTGATTCAGGGAGTGTCCTGGCTGCTGTACGCCACGCTGGGGCTGCTGCTAATCAGCCTATTTGCCCCCAAAATGCGGATAGGCGCGCACATCGTGGCCATTCAGGCGGCGCTGGGGGTCGTGATGCTGCTCACGACCCACGGGCTGCGCGCCTACTGGCGGTGGCGCGGCTGGTGGCAGCGCCCGGCGGGCGCGCTGCTGTGGCGGCTGCTGCTGAGTAATGCCGTGGCGGCGCTGGCCAGCCAACTGGTACTGGGCAGTATTATTGCCTTCATCATCCGGCCGCCGGCCAGCCTGGGCGGCTTGTCCGGCGGCGGGCGGTTTTTGGGCTACGTGCTCCAAACGTATTTCGTGCTGGGCCTCTGGACGGCCTGCTACGCGGGCCTGCACTACCTGCGCCGCTACCAGCAAGCCGAAGTGGCCAAGTGGCAGCTGCAAGCCGCCGCCCGCGAGGCCGAAATGCGCACCCTGCAAGCCCAGCTCAACCCGCACTTTCTGTTCAACGGCCTCAACAACATCCGGGCCTTGGTGATGGAAGACCCCGCCCGCGCCCGCCTCATGATGACGCACCTGGCCGAGCTGCTGCGCTACACCATGCAGCGCAATGGGGCCGAGCGGGTGCCGCTGGCCACCGAGCTCGAAATCGTGGAAAACTACCTCCAACTCGAAGCCCTGCAACTAGAAGAGCGCCTGCACTATGCCCTCGACGTAGCTCCCGAGGCGCTGGCCGTGCCCGTGCCGCCCATGACCTTGCAGCTGCTCATCGAGAACGCCATCAAGCACGGCCTGGCCCCGCGCCCGGCGGGCGGCCGCCTCAGCCTGGTGGCCTGCCTCGACGCGGTCGGCCCCACCCTGCGCGTGGCCGTGCGCAACACCGGCACCTACCAGCCCCGCCCCGGCCACCCCGGCGTGGGCGTGCGCAACGTGCGGGAGCGCCTGGCCCTGCTTTTTGGCCCCGCCGCGCACTTTTATATCGGACCCGACCCGCTGCTGCCCGATACCGTGCTGGCCGAAATCAGCCTGCCGATTTAGGGCGCAAGTAAACTCGCTATGCTGAGCGCGGAGCAGCATTTCTACCGCTTCGTTGCCTATGTTTGAAGTTACTACACCGCGCGCGATGCTTCCCCGCGCTCAGCGTGACAAGTCTAGAAATTCATCCAACCAGTCACCAAATCACCTCCTTTGACCGCGCTGCTTATTGACGACTCGCGCCTGGCCCGCACCGAGCTGCGGCACTTGCTGCGCGCCTTTCCCGAGGTGGCCGTGGTAGGCGAAGCCCGCCACGCCGACGAAGCCCGCACGCTGGTGCAGGAGCTGCGGCCCGACGTGCTGTTTCTCGACATTCACATGCCCGGCCAGTCGGGCTTCGACCTGCTAGCCTCGCTAGCAGGGCCGCTGCCGCACGTCATTTTCACGACCGCCTACGACCAGTACGCGCTCAAGGCCTTCGAGGTCAACGCCCTTGATTACCTACTCAAGCCCGTGAGCGAGCCCCGGCTGGCGGCGGCGCTGGCCAAAATTAAGCCTGTAGCCCCAGCATCAGCGGCCCCACCGCCCGCGCCAGAGCCGGCCATGCCGCCGCTTTCGGCTTATGACCAGGTATTTGTCAAGGAGGGGGAGCGCTGCTGGTTTGTGAAGCTGGCTGATATCAAGCTGTTTGAAATCAGCGGCGGGGCCACGCGGGTGTATTTCGAGCAGCACCAGCCACTTATTCCGCGCACCTTGCAGCAGCTGGAGGCGCGGCTCGACCCCAAGGTATTTTTCCGGGCCAACCGCCAGCAAATTATCAATTTGCACTGGATAGCCAGCATCGAGCCCTGGTTCAGCAACACGCTCAAAATCAAGCTGCGCGAAGGCCCTGAGGTAGAGGTGTCGCGCAACCAGTCAGGCTTATTTCGGGAATTGATGAGCTTGTAATTCAGCTGTAGCGTAAGCTTTAGCTTACGCTACAGCTGAATTACTTCGCGCTGGCTGGCAGCCGCTCCACGATGCGGGCCACTACCTGCTCGGGCGTCTCGTCTTTCGCCAGTTCGAGGCGCAGGCCGTAGGTCGGCTTTTCCAGGGTAGCCAGCTGCGAATCGAGCATATCGGCTTTCATGTAGTGGTCGTGGCGGCCTTCGAGGCGGCTGTGCAGCAGCTCGTAGCTGCCATCCAAAAATACCCAGCGCAGGTGCTCCTTAGCCCCGCCTTGCAGGGTTTGGCGGTAGGTTTCCTTGAGGGCCGAGCAGGCGAGCACCGCGCCTTGGTCTTGCTCCCACGCGCCGAGGTGCTGGGCTAGGGTGGCCAGCCAGTCGTGGCGGTCGGCATCGGTAAGGGGGTGGCCGGCGGCCATTTTGGCCACGTTGGCGGCCGGGTGGTAGTCGTCGCCGTCGAAGAAAGGCAGGTGCAGGTGCTGGGCCAGGAGCTCGCCGATGGTGGTCTTGCCGCTGCCCGACACGCCCATGACGATGATAAGAGGATGGTTCATATAGCTTTGAAGAAGAGCAAGTAGCTTGGACTTTGTAGTCCGAGCGCTCGCGTAGCGAGCATCTACGTAAAGCAAGCGTCTGCTAGCGAAGGTGCGAGCTGCGCTCGCGCTCGCGCTACAAAGTCCAAGCTACTGCCTTGGTTGCAGCAGCTTCGCAATCAGCCCCGTCCAGCCCGTCTGGTGGCTGGCACCGAGGCCGTGGCCGGTGTCACCGTTGAAGTACTCGTGAAAGAGCAGATAGTCCTGAAAATGCGGGTCGTGCTGCAAGGTGTCGCGCTCGCCGAAGCAGGCGCGCTGCCCGGTGTCGGCATCGCGTAGGAAGAGCTTGGTGAGGCGCGCCGTGAGGGCGTCGGCCACGGCCAGCAGGGTCACGTACTGGCCCGAGTGAGTGGGGTACTCTACCTTGAAATCGTCGCCGTAGTAGTGGTGAAAGCGCTGCAACGACTCGATGAGCAGGAAGTTGATGGGCATCCAGATGGGGCCGCGCCAGTTGCTGTTGCCGCCGTAGAGGTCGGTTTGCGACTCGGCGGGCTCGTAGCGCACGGTGATGCCGGTTTCGCGGAACTCGTAGGGATTCTCCAAATATACCCGCGAGAGGCTGCGCACGCCGTAGTCGGAGAGAAATTCGCCCGCGTCCAGCATTCTGAACAGCAGGCGCTTGAGGCGGTGGCCGCGCAAGAGGCTCAGCAGGCGCGTGGCCCCTTTGCCGGGCTCCTGCCAGTGGCTGACGAGCGCCGCCAGCCGGGGCCGGTTGGTGAGCAGCCAGTTCATGCGGGCCACGAACTGGGGCGCGCTGGTGAGCAGGTCCTCGTCGAGCACTTCTACGGCAAACATTGGGATGAGGCCCACTATCGTGCGCAGCTTCAGCAGCTCGTGGCCACCGTCGGGCGTGTTGAGGGCGTCGTAGTAAAACTCGTCCTCGCCGTCCCAGAGGTCGAGCGCCGTGTTGCCCACGTTGGTCATGGCCTCGGCGATGTACAGGAAATGCTCGAAAAACTTGCTCGCCA
>JAKONR010000411.1 GCA_022701825.1 Hymenobacteraceae bacterium
TACGCGGCCCGCGAAACGATGTGGCTCAAGCTCTACGCCGTCGATGGCACCTTCCACAAGCCGCTCGGCCTGAGCAAAGTGGCCTACGTGGAAGTGCTCAACAGCCAGCACCAGCCCGTGCTGCAAACCCAGGTGGCCCTGCGCGATGCTACCGGCCAGGGCGCGCTCGACCTGCCGGCCACGCTGCCCACCGGCCGCTACACGGTGCGTGCCTACACGAGCTGGATGAAAAACTTCGACCCCGCGTTTTACTTCCAAACGCCGGTCAGCATCATCAACACCTTCGCCGCGTCGGGGCCGGCGGCGGCCCCCGCGGCCCCGGCTTTCGACGTGCAGTTCTTTCCTGAGGGCGGCCAGCTGGTGCAGGGCGTGCCCAGCCGCGTCGCCTTTCGGGTGGCCGACGCGGCCGGGCGGGGCCAAGTTGCCACGGGCACCCTGCGCGATGCCCAGGGCCGGGCCGTGGCGCAGCTGCGCACGCTGCGGCCGGGGCTCGGCAGCTTCGAGCTTACCCCGGCGGCGGCCAGCGCGGCTTACACCGCTGAGCTACGGCTGGCTACGGGCCAACAAGTGGTTGGCAGGCTCCCCTTGGCTGCCGCGCGGGGCTACGTGCTGCGGCTCACCGAGGCCGGCCCCACGCAGCTGCGCCTGCACGTGGTGGCCAAAGGCGCGGGCGCCGAAGCGGCGCGCCTGGCCCTAGTGGGGCACTCGGGCCAGCGCGTGGCCACGGCGCAGGTGGCCCAGCCCGACGCGCGGGGCGAGGTCGATTTTTTGATTGATAAAGCCGCGATTTTGCCTGGCATCTCGCACTTCACGGTCTTTAACAGCCGCCGCCAGCCGGTGGGCGAGCGGCTGCACTTCCGGCGGCCCCGGCCGCTGCCCCTGGCCGTGGCGCCCGGCCAGGCCCGCTACGGCCCGCGCCAAAAAGTGACGCTGCGCCTGGCCCTGGCCGCTGGCGCGGCCCCGGCCCGGGCTTCGCTGGCCGTGTACCAGCTCGACTCGCTGGCCACCGCCGCGCCGGCCGACATCGGCAGCGTGCTCAGCCTGACTTCCGACCTGCGAGGCACCGTCGAAGACCCCGGCTACTACCTGCGCGACTCTAGCCAGGCTGGCCAGCAAGCACTTGATAACCTGCTGCTCACCCACGGCTGGAGCCGCTTTCAGTGGCCCGACGTGCTGGCCGGGCGCCCGCCCGCCCTGCCTTACCCGCCCGAGCTAACCGGCCCACTGGTGCGCGGCCAGGTGCTGACGGCCGCGGGCGCGCCCGCCCCCGGCATCGTGGCCTACCTGGCCGCGCCCAGCCGGGCGGCCCGCTTCTACACCGCCACCAGCGGCCCCGATGGCGTGGTGCAGTTCGAGCCCAAAGAGGCCGTTGGCTCGCGCACCTATACCCTGCAAACCGACTGGCGGCGCGATAGCACCTACCAGATGGCGCTGCTTGCGCCCTACTCGGCGCGCCACGCGGCGCGCCCGCTGGCGCCGCTGAGCTTGGGGCCCGCCCGCGCGGCCGACCTCACGCGGCGGCACGTGCAGACGCAGCTGCAAGCTACTTACTACGGCCGCTACCAGCACTATCAGCCGCCGCCCCGCGATACGGTGGCCTTTTATGGCACGCCGCCGGCCCAGTATCGGCTCGATGAGTATACCCGGTTTAAGGCGCTCGAAGAGGTGCTGCGCGAGTACGTGCGGGGCGTGTACGTGCGCCCGCGCAAGGACGGCATGCACCTGCGGCTGGGCGACGAGCTGCACCACACCCTGTTTGAGGAAGACCCGCTGGTGCTGCTCGATGGCGTGCCGGTGTTCAAGCTCAACCAGCTCATGGCCTTTGACCCGCTGCGCATCGAGCGCGTGGCGGTGTTCACCAACCGCTACTATTACGGCGCGCAAGACTACGCCGGCCTGCTCAGCTTTACTACTTACCGGGGCGACTTGCAGGATTTTCCCCTCGACCCCCGCGCCCTGCTCGAAGCCTACGATGGCCCCCAGGGCCAGCGCGAGTTCTTTGCCCCGCGCTACGACGCCGCCCCGCTTAGTACGCTGCCCGACCTGCGCAACCTGCTGCACTGGCAGCCCGATATTGCGCTGAGCCCCGGCGCCGCGCAGGAAATTACCTTTTTCACCTCCGACCAGGCGGGGCACTACCGGGTGGTGGTGCAGGGCCTGGCGGCCGATGGCCAGGCGGGCAGCGCCGGCACGGTTTTCGAGGTAAAAGCCGCGCTGTAGCGGCGGCTTTAGGGCCGGTGCAAGCTGCTCATCGCTATGCTTTTGCCGGTTCTCGAAGGGGGGTAGCAGCCGATTGGCCAGCACGGCCAGCAGCCCGCCGGCCAGCGGCGCGGCCACGTACACCCAGGCCGCCGCCAGGTGGCCGAGGGCGTGGGTTTGCTCATTCACAACCACCGCGCCGGTGCCAAAAAGCAGCAAAAAAAGCCGTGCCGAGCACTTCGGCCAGCAGGCATTGGGGGAGGGTGGGGAGCGGCTTTTGGGAAGCCCGAAAATAGGCACGCTCGCCCCAGAAAGCGTTCGCTATCAGGCCACAGTGCCGCCGCAGCTAGAGCCCGCGCCCGCCGTGCAGCCGTAGCAGTGCTCATTGACCACGATGGCGCGCTGGGCCAGGGTCGCCGCGTCGAAGTCGCGGATGTGCCGGCTGCCGGGGCTGGCCACGGGCAGGTCGAGCATCTGGTTGAAGTCGCAGTCGTAGAGGCCGCCGTCCCAGCTTACCGAGAGCGTGTCGCGGCACATTACGCCGGCCGCGGCGGCGGGGTTGAAGGCCGTGACGAGCTTTTCCATGTAGCCCGCGTAGTTGCCCGACTCGATGAGGTAGTCGAGAAAGCGGCTGACGGGCAGGTTGGTGATGGCGTAGAGGCTGTTGAATACGATGCCAAAATCCTTGCTGAGCGCCTGCTTGAACTGCCGCTCCAGCCCGGCCTGCGGGCCGGGCATAAAGGCACCGGCCGGGTTATACACCAGGTTCAGCACCAGCCCACTACCGGGCTGGCCGTAGCCCACGGCATTGAGCAGGCGCAAGGCCCGAATGGAGTCGGCAAATACGCCGTCGCCGCGCTGGCGGTCGGTTTTGTCGGCCGAATAGAAGGGCAGCGAGCTGACTACCTCTACGCCGTGCTGCCGAAAAAACTCGGGCAAATCGTGGTACTTCTTGTTGGCTACGATGATGGTTAAGTTGCAGCGCACCAATATTTTGCGGCCCAGCTTGCTCAGTTCCGCCACCAGCCACCGAAAGTCGGGGTTCATCTCGGGCGCGCCGCCCGTCAGGTCCACCGTCGGGATGTCGGTTTGGGCTAGCGCGTCGAGGCAGAGCTGCATCGTTTCGCGGGTCATGATTTCCTTGCGGTCGGGGCCGGCATCCACGTGGCAGTGCTTGCACACCTGGTTGCACATTTTGCCCACGTTGAGCTGGAGCACGGCCGGGGCCACCGGCCGCAGTGGCAGCAGGCCCGCCCCGGCCAGCTTTTGGTGAAACCGGGGCAAGTGCGCCGTGGCCGCCTGCTCGCGGCTGAGCACCGTGAGCTGAAAGGCCGAGTCGGCCAGCTGGTGGCCGGTGGCTTTAAGTGATTTCATGCTAGGAAGTAGGACGTTGCTTCAAAACCCGCGACCCGCGGCAAATAGCTCCCCTACATCGATAATTCCTTGGCTTTGTTCATCATTTGCACGCCGTGCACCAGCGTAGAGCCGCCCCGGATGGCGGCGGCCACGTGCACGGCTTCCATCATTTCGGGCTCGGTGCAGCCTTTTTCGAGCGTATCGGTGGTGTAGGCGTCGATGCAGTAGGCGCACTGCACGGCGTGCGCCACGGCCAGGGCAATGAGCGATTTTTCGCGGGCCGTGAGGGCACCTTCGGCAAATACGGCGCCGTAGTAGGCAAAAAACTTATCAGCAAATTCTTTCTGAAACTCGCCGATGTTGCCAAATTTCTTGAGGTCGGCGGGGTCGTAGTAGGTGGCCATGAGTAGGAGCAAGGAAGGAGTGAAAATAGCCGTAGCAGCTAGTGAGCGACAAGATAACGCCCGCCGCGCCCATCTTTTTACAGTATCGCGCGTTAGGCAACGTCAAAAACCCGTGTTTTTCATTCGTTTATGAGCTACTTAGCCACCACTGCCGACGTGTACCGCCCGGCGGCCCAGGAGCCCCAGGGCAAAACCAGCCCCTGGCCGTGTGCGACAAAACCGCTAGCGCGCTGCTGAGCCTGGGCCGGGACAATATTTTCGTGTCGCCCGCCACGTACTTCTACGGCGGCGGGGGCTGCTGCTAGGCAGGGTTGCGCCAGGCGTCCAAATCGCGGGCCGAGTCTACGTCGGCTAAGGTCGGCAAGTGGGCCACGCGCAGGCCGAGCCGGGCGGCATCGGCCAGGGTATCGGCCAGCACCGTGGCGGTGCTCCACTGCTTATTGGTAAATAAGCTGCCATGCAAATGCTTCATTCCTAGCAAGTAGTATCCGCCATCGATTGCCGGGCCTACTACCAGGTCGTGGGTTGCCAGCTGGTCGAACGCTTGGCGTAGTAAAGCGGCCGTGAGCCCTGGGCAGTCGGTGCCAATGATAACTGCGCGCCCCGCGCCCGCCGCAAAAGCCTCGGCAAAGGCGTGGCCCATGCGTTCGCCGAGCGACCCGGCGGGCGGCTGCACGCGCCAGGGCAGGCCGGGCCATTCGGGCCGGGCCTGCGGGGGGCGGGCGGGCGGCGCGGGGGCTTCGGCCAGCCACAGCGTGGCCGGGATTTGGGCGGCCGCCACGGCGGCGGCCGTGAGGGCCAGCAGCTCGCGGTAGGTGGCGAGCGCGGCCGTGGGGCCAATGGCGGCGGCCAGGCGGGTTTTGACTTGGCCCAGCACGGGCTCGCGGGCAAAAATGAGGAGGTGTTCGAGCGGAGAAGCCATAGTAAAGCAACAAATAGCCGGCTGGCTTTTACAGCTTGCCCTGCCGAATAAGGCGCCGGTAGAGCCGCACCAGATTGGGCTGCGACACGCCGGCCCAGTAAAGCAGCACGAGGAGCGTAAAAATCCCTTGCAGCCGAAAAACGCCGTTGGCCAGGTACTTGCGGGCCGAGGTGGTGACGGCCCGCGGCAGGAGCCGAAAAGGCGCCCGCGCCCGCAGGCGCGCCACCAGCTCCTGGTCTTCCATCACGTGCAGGTCTTCGCGGTAGCCGCCGAGCTGCGCAAACAGTTCGCGGCGCACAAACAGGCTCTGGTCGCCGAAGCGCAGGCACGTGAAGGGCAAGCGGGTGCACCACGCGCTGAAGCGCAAAAACCAATGCCCATGGTCGAAAGCCAGCCGGTAGCAGCCGCTGCCGTAGCCCTGCGCCACGGCCCGGCGCAGGTCGGCCAAAAAGCCGGGCGGCGGGTAGGAATCGGCGTGCAGGAAGTAAAGCACCTCACCTCTAGCCTGCTGGGCGCCGTAGTTGAGCTGGGCGGCGCGGCCCTTGCGTGGGCTGCGCAGCACGGTAGCGCCGGCCCGCCGGGCCTGGGCCACCGTGTCGTCGGTGCTGCCGCCATCCACGACCAGTAGCTCGGGCGCCGGCTCGCCCGCCGTGGCTTGCAGGTAGCGCAGCAAAGCACCGATGCTGGCGGCTTCGTTGTAGGTAGGAAGAATGATGCTAACCGAATTTGACACGGACAAGGCGCAAGCTTTAGGGGGCGTTTGCCGGGCCGAAAATACGCGCTGGGCAACCCGCCGGCCGGCACCGGGGTAGGAGGGTTTACATCGGCTCCCTTGCCTGTTTATGAAGCTGTTTCCCGTTGCTCACCCACTGCTCAAGCGCTTTGACCGCTGGGCCGGCCCGGCGCTGGCCGCCCTGGCCGCGGGCTTGCTGCTGCTCGAAGCCACCCGCCCGCTGCGCCGCCGCACCCGCCCCCGCGCCGAGCGCTGGGTGCGCAACGCGCTGCTGGCGGCCCCCTCGCTGCCCGCCATGCGCCTGACGCTGCTGCCCGCCATGGTGGGCTTGGCGCAGCTGGCTGGCCCGCGCCGCATGGCCCACCGCGCCAGCCGGCTGCCTGCCCCGCTGCGGCTGATGCTGGAAGTGCTACTGCTTGACTACTTGGGGTATAGCTGGCACCGGCTGCTGCACTCGCCGCTGCTGTGGCGGCTGCACCGCGTGCACCACTGCGACCTCGATATGGACTTGTCCACGGCCTGGCGCTTTCACTTTGGGGAGATGCTGGCCAGCATCCCGTACCGCGCCGGGCTGCCGGCCGTGCTGGGCGTGCGGCCGGCTACGGTGTTGGGTTACGAAGCGGTGTTCGAAGCCTTTACTGCCTTTCAGCACAGCAACTGGCGCTTGCCCATCGCCCTGGAGCGCCGGCTGGCCCCGTGGCTGATGACGCCCCGCCTGCACGGCATTCACCACTCTATGGTGCACCGCGAAACCCAGAGCAATTACGGTGTCGTGCTGATGCTTTGGGACGCGCTGCACCGCACCCGTCGCCTCGACGTGTCGCAGCAAACTATTACTATCGGGGTGCCCGCTTACGCTGACCCCGTCGCCCAAACCGTACCGCAGTTGCTGGCGCTGCCCTTGGCCGCGCCGCGCCCCTGGGCCCGCCCCGACGGCTCGGAGCCGCAGCCTACGCCCGCCCCCACGTCGCCGCAGGTGCTGGCCGAGTAGGCAGGCCTTTTAGGCTTGCCGGCCTGTGCTCAAGCAGCTTGGCGCTTTTTGCCGAAAATCATTTTAAATGCTTTCAGCGCTTCGGGTACCGCCAGCACCGCCGCAGCGGTAGCGGCCACGGTAGAAGCCTGGCAGTAAAAGCAGAGTTTTTTATTGGTTTGCCACTCCTCACGCCCAAGCTGCACGTTGGTAACCAGGTCGATGAGGGTTTTGCCGAGTAGCGCTACGGGCAGCCACGGCAGCTGCTGCGCCCGCTCCTGGCCGCCGGCCGAAGCCAGCACCGTCGTGATGCCGCCCGTCACCATCATGGCCGGGGCATCGGGCATTTGCAGGCGCTTGTAAGCGTAATCCGACGCATCGACTTTATCAGAATCGAAGATGGCCAGAGGCGGGTCGGGCAGGTGCCGGATAACGCCCGTCTGGTAGAGCGTCACGATTTGGCCCGCCGCGACGGTAACCAGCGAGAGGCCAATTATCCAGCGGCGGCGCGTGAGGTCGGCGCTGTGGCCCAGGCGCAGCTGGCGCGACAGTTCGGAAGGAGCAAGGGACGGCATACGAAGCAGCATGATACTACTCTGATACGCTGCGGCGAGGAGGCGAGTTGTACGCAAAACCCACGGCACTCGGCCTTTGGGACCCGGAGCCAGGGGGCCAAAAAGGCCTGCCTCCGCACACGGCCGTTGGCTGAGAGTATCTGACTATGGGTAAGATGCCGGGGGCTAGCTCCCGGAAACTTGAGTTGTTGCAATGGCTTCTAGGTAATATACAACTTCATCTATAGTCAGTCGGCCCAGGGCAAACTGACTAAGCGCGTGGCGATGTGACGGATTTACTTCGGTGGGTATACCAAGCTTATAGGAGATAGCGGCCTCAATGAAGTACTGGAGGCGTTTTTCTTGGGCAGGCGTAGCTGGCTGCGCGGGCAAATAAGTCGAATAGGGATAGTTCATACCTTAAAGTTAGTAGGTAGGCGTCAAAGCAGAATGTTTATTTTATCCAATTAATAAAAATAAGCAACTGCCTCTTAGTGCTTGGCCAAAAGCAATAAGCTAGCGGCACAAGCAAAGTGGCTGCCGTGGCCAGCGGGCATCCGAAAAAACCTGACGCCAAGTTGGGGCGGCCAGTGGCATCCGCTAGGCTATTATCAAACGGGGCTGTCGCGTGGCAGCCAAAGCACCGTGCCCCGCACCCGCACCCAGAAGGTGATGCGGGAAATAGCGCGAAGAGAAGCTTCCGGTGCGCCGGCTAGGCTGGGGCCAGCCAATGTAAGCCGCCAGCTTAGTGAGGGCGATTGGCCAGGTGCGAGGCTGGCGAAAATGCCCGAAACAGCCTGCTCAAATTGTCTGGATGGGAGCTAAGGCGGCCCTTGCTCACCACTTGGGCGAGCTGAGTCTAAAAAAAAATAGCTGCCTAATGTTAAGTTTTTCGAGCGACGATTATTCGGTAATGATTGGGGCTGGTGGGGCAATAACTGAGCTATTTGCCAGTTTAATAGCAAGATGCCTAGTATGCTTTGTATTTAGCTAGCACACTAGGGCCATTCTTGACAAACGGAGCGTCTGAAAACGCGTATATGAATTGAGTGCAAAAAAGTAATGCCACACTCACCGCTCGCTTTGGCCTTGCGAAATAGTATTATTTATACTACTTTAGTGGCCTCAGTCAGCTAATGCTATAACGTTTTCCATACCGCAAAACGTCGCGTAGCTTCTTCTCTCATCCATCATTCCCACCCACTAGTACTATGTATAAGTTGCAATTGTCAGGCTGCGCTTGGGTAGTAATAGGCCAGTGCCTTGTGTTCTTACTCCCCGTACTTAAGCTGCTGCAAGTGCCAGTGGTTGCCGACTGGTCATGGTTTGGTGTGCTGGCCCCCATGTGGGGGCCGGGGGCCATATTAGCCATCATCTTGGCAATAGAAGGGGTAGTTGGTGCCGGAAAAAAGTTCCAGGCCAGCTACCACCCCACTCAGATGGCACAGAGCCGCTTGGGTAAAGCGTAAGTAGTAACAGTCAACAGTCTGGGCGGCCTTAGCTGGCTGCCCAGGCCCGTGCTTCGGGCAGCAGCGTAAAGTGCCGCAGCTCGTAAGCCTGGCCGGGCAGGTTCTTTTGGTACATGCCATTAATGGTGATACGGTTGAGCGTATCATTCGCCTCCAGGTGCGCAAAGCGCGCCAGGCCCAGCTTGGCCAGGGGCACCAGCAAGGCCGAGTGGCACCACTCCAGGTCCTTGGGCCGCACCGCGCCGAGGCGGCGGTCGTCGGCAACCCAGCCCGTTACGTGGTGCTGCTGGGCAAGCTGCAACAGCTCGGTAATCGCAGCCCTGAAATCGGCACTGCCCGCAAAGCCCAGCCACTCGGTTTCCAGTACGTTGCGCTGGCCAGGGCCAGTGTGCAGCCAAATAGTAAGGAATGGGTAAGAGGCCAGGGCGGAAGTCATTTCGTTAAGTATAGTTAGGGCTCCCGGTGTACGGTGGCCGGGTTGAAAGCTGGTACGCAAACGGACCAGTATTCGCACTCGGCGTCGAAGGGATTGGAATAGCGCACGCGGGCTCCCGCCCGGATAAGCAGCGACTCTCCGGCTTGCAGTTCAACTACTTCGTCGTCTATCTCGAAGCGCTTGCGCCCCCGCACCACGATAGTTATCTCATCAAACTCGGGGCGTTGGTAGGGTTCGCCCCACTGTGGCGGGGCCACCATGTGCGCCACGCTATACTGGCCGGTGCCGGTGCTAGCCAGCCCCACGTGCTCCTCAATGAGCTTGCCATCGGTGGTGGGTACCCGAAAAGGCTGGGGATTGCGGAAGTAGTTTTTAACGTCGGGCATGAGGGGCAACGAAGACTAGGGGCGAGTAGGGCAGGGGCCGGTAGTATAGCTACGCACCCCGGCGTTGCCGGCGGCGCAGGGGTTGGCGTAGGTTTGGCCGTTGCAGCCGCACACCGGGTTATACTCCATCGTGCACATTCCGTTGGGATTTACCTTGGCTGGGTCGATGCAGTCGGCCGTAGCGGCCTTGGTAAGCGGGCGCTGGCAACCGCCTAGTAGGCAGGTCGCGCTGAGCAAAAAACCCGCAAGCGTGCGAAATAAGTAAGCCATGAGGGCAAAGTAACGATATGGTAACGAAATGGTAGTTGGAGCCGAAAAATTACTCTCGCCTGCCAACCCCCGGATGCGCGCCCCGTATAGCTGCCTATTGCTGGCCGCGGGGCACCCTCGGCCCTCCCTTTTAACACCTCATCACCTTTCTTTTACTTCTCATGGCTTACCGCGAAGAAGATAACAACGCAGGCAAAATCATTCTCGCCGCCCTGGCTGGCGCTAGCGCTGGCATTTTGGCCGGCATTTTGCTCGCCCCCGATAAAGGCTCCGTAACCCTCGAAAACTGGAAAGGCGCTGCCAAAGACTATGGCACCAAGCTGGGCGACCAGTACAAAGAGTACAGCGCCGAGCTTGAAACTAAGTTTAAAGGCCTGACCGATAAGCTCGAAGACCTTGGCCTTACGGCGGGCAGCAGCCTCAACATCGGAGGCAACTGGGACGAAATCAAAGGCAAGCTGAAGCAGCAATACGCTTCGCTGACCGATGAGGACCTGACCTACGCCGAAGGCAAAGGTGACGAGCTACTGGGCAAGCTGCAAGAAAAGCTGGGCAAAGGCAAAGCCGAGGTGACCAAAATCATCAACGACCTGACCGGTAAAGGCAGCGACCTGGCTGACAAGGCCAAAGATGCCGTTAACGAAGGGGCCGACAAGGCCAAAGATGCCGCTGACAAAGGTGCTGACGCAGCCAAAAAAGCTGTTAGCTAACCTCGGTAGGCGCTAATTGCCGCAGAAACAAAAGCCCTGTACCATCGGTACAGGGCTTTTTTGGCTCTGGTCCTAACCCCCGAGGGTGCTTTCCCGTTAGCCTGCTACTTTATTTCTCTTCTCATTCACCTTTTACACACGTTTCACCCATGCCCAAGGACAATGGAAAAGTTATTGTTTCGCTGCTGGCCGGTGCTACGGCCGGCATTGTGGCCGGCCTGCTGCTGGCCCCCGAAACCGGCGACGACCTGCGCAAAAGTCTGCGTGAGGCGGCGGGTAAATGGGGTGGCAGCCTCGGTAAGCTCGCCCAGGATGCCCTGAGCAAGCTGCACCCAACAGAGCCTGGCCACACCAACCCCGACGCGGCCGTAAGCGAGGACCGCAAGGCCGCCGATGCGCTATTTAACTCAATGAGCAGCCCAAATGCCGAGCCCGGCGACCTCACCACCAGTGCCACCGGCAATGGCCGCTCGATAGGTGGCGATAACTATGCCGCTGAAGATAATACCCTTGACTACGACGGTGATGGTAGCGACGGACGCCACCGAGGCTCTGTGTAAGAAGTGATTAGCAGTTAGTAATAAAAAATATTCACTTATTTTTACCATTGCCGTAACCCATTTCACAGCCCACCGTTAAAGACCATACAAACGGCTTAAGTTTCAAACCTTAAAAACGTTGGTCGTAAAATTGCCGATTATAGGAGCTTCTGCTGGTAAGTGGTTTAACATGCCAGTCGTAAAATCAGATAATCTATCGCAAGCTTCTGCCAACTAACTCTGGTTTAGATGTGGTTAGCTGTTTTAAAGAAGAGCCCGGTACCTGATGGTACCGGGCTCTTCGATTTTAAAGGTAAATCGTAGCGCGAACTTGGTAGTCCGCATCCGCTGGTGGGCAGCCAGCGGCACGAACTACCAAATAGGCTTTGCTTTGCTACAGTGCCTCCGGTCGCATTTGAGGGAAGAACAGCACCTCTTGAATTGTGGGCGAGTTAGTCATAATCATGCTCAGGCGGTCGATGCCGATGCCTAGGCCAGCCGTGGGCGGCATACCATACTCTAGGGCGCGCAGGAAGTCATCGTCGAGTACCATGGCTTCGGTGTCGCCGCGCTTGCCAAGCTCCAGTTGGTCCTCAAAGCGCTGGCGCTGGTCGATGGGGTCGTTGAGCTCGGAGAAGGCGTTGCAGATTTCTTTGCCGTTGCAGATGGCTTCGAAGCGCTCGACGAGGCCGGGGCGGTCGCGGTGCTTTTTGGCCAGCGGCGACATCTCGACCGGGTAGTCGGTGATGAAGGTGGGCTGGATGAGTTTGGGCTCGACGTGCTCGCCGAATATTTCGTCAATGATTTTGGCCTTGCCCATGCTGGGGTCGAGGCCCACGTGGAGCTTGGTAGCCGCTTCGCGCAGCGCCGCCTCGTCCATCTCGCCGATGGCCACGCCGGTGTATTTCTCAATGGCCTCAAACATGGTGTAGCGCTGCCAGGGCCGCTGGAAGTTGATGAGGTTGTCGCCTACCTGCACCTCGGTTTTGCCGTGTAGCGCCAGGGCCACGCGCTCCACCATTTCTTCCACCAGGTCCATCATCCAGGCGTAGTCTTTGTAGGCCACGTAGAGCTCCATCTGGGTGAACTCGGGGTTGTGAAACCGGCTCATGCCCTCGTTGCGGAAGTCTTTGGAGAACTCATACACGCCATCGAAGCCGCCCACAATCAGGCGCTTGAGGTACAGCTCGTTGGCAATGCGCAGGTACAGCGTCATGTCCAGCGTGTTGTGGTGCGTCTTGAAGGGCCGCGCCGCCGCGCCGCCGTACAGCGGCTGCAAGATGGGCGTTTCGACCTCCAGGTAGCCTTTGTCGTTCAAGTAGTTGCGCATAGACTGCACCAGTTGCGTACGTTTGATGAACGTTTCGCGCACCTCGGGGTTTACCACCATATCCACGTAGCGTTGGCGGTAGCGCTGCTCGGGGTCGGTAAAGGCGTCGTAAGTAACTTCCTCGCCAGTGATCTCATCTTTCACGCGGCGCACCACGGGCAGGGGACGAAGCGACTTAGCCAGCAATTTTAGCTCGGTTACGTGCACCGAAATCTCGCCCACCTGCGTGGTAAACACGTGGCCTTTCACGCCGATAAAGTCGCCTAGGTCGAGCAGTTTCTTAAACACCGTGTTGTACAGTGTCTTGTCTTCGCCGGGGCAAATCTCATCGCGGTTGATGTAGAGCTGAATGCGCCCCGACGAGTCCATGAGTTCGGCAAACGAGGCCTTGCCCATCACGCGCGACGACATCAGGCGGCCGGCTAGTGCTACTTCCTGAAAGTTATTCAGCTCAGGCCGATAATTGTCGAGGATTTCCTGGGCGTAAAAATTTACGTCGAACAGCTCCGACGGATACGGCTCAACGCCAAGCTCTTGCAGCTGCGTCAGCTTTTGGCGGCGCAGTTGCTCTTGTTCACTTAAATGGACCACGGATGGGCACGGATTAGAGCGGATTTCACGGATTTTGTGGACGATTTGTCCGGGCCGTGTCGGCTTTAAGCACGCTAGCGGCTTCGCTAGTGTACTTGAGCACTCCCGCTGAGGGTAAAAAATGGAGTTGCAAAAGTACGACACGAAAAAAGCCGCCCCGAATAGGGCGGCCTCCATCGTTCACAAAATCTGTAAAATCCTTACTACCGAGCAAGCCGGCAACACCATGCGGCCCGGACAAATCGTCCACAAAATCCGTGAAATCCGCTCTAATCCGTGGTCTAGGCAGCCATTCTGAGCTCGGGGGCGGGCTCGGCACCAAGCAGCGTGGGCTGCACCCGCGTGCGCAGGCGCTCCTGCACAAAGCTGCCCTGCAAATGGCTGGGCAGCTCGCGTACCAGCTGCTCGTAGCGCTCCAGCCCCAGGGCCTTGGCCACGTAGGTTTCGTGCACGCCGTTGAGGTAGCTCACGATGTTGAGCAACGAGCTGTGAAACAGGCGGAAATCGATATCAGCCTCTACGTAGCGCTCAATCTCGCGGCTGGTCTGCGAGATGCGCAGGCGGCCCAGCAAATCGAAAATAGTAGTGTAGCCCAGGCGCCAGGTAATCTGCTGCCAGTGGGCAGCGGTCCACTTATCGAGCGGGCGGCCGGTTTTTTGGCTGCGAATGGCCGTGTTAGGATTAGCCTGCACCTGCTGGCGCACAGCAATAGCTTTTTGCTTGCGGGTGGTGCGCAAAAACTGCCCAATCTGGGCCTGTGCGTCGATTTCCTGCGAGGCAATGTGCAGCCCAGCCTTATAGCCGGCCAGCGGCAGCCGATGAATATTGAAGTCGCCGTAAGCGCCGGCAGCATAAAACGAAACCGGGCGCGGATAAGCGTTTTTCACTACCAAGCGCCCCACTTCGCGGCTGATAACCTGCGCGTTGTTTGAGTGTACGCCAGTAGTGTAAAGAAAAGCTTGCAAGCCCGACAGAATGGTGTGGTAGGCCTGCGGAAACGTCCAGTGCAGGGCGTTGCGCAGGAAGTTGTCGTCGCCGAGCTCGGCCGTGGCGCGCAGGGCATACTCGGTGCTCCAGCAGGTGTGCAGAAGCTTGGTGAGGGCCGCCACGTCGGTCTCCGTCAACTCGGCCTGGTGCTGGCGGAAGTAGGCGAGGTGCTGCAACCCGCCCAGCGGGCCGTCGCCTTCCTGCAAGTGGTAGTTGATGGCAAAAAAGTAGTTGAGAAACACCTGCGCCGGAATAGAGCGGCGCCAGCTCTCGTCGGCTAAGCGCTGCTGCTCCTGCTCGGCGGGCGTAAGCATGGCGGCGGCAGCTGACACGGTCATCGGAGCCTGATAAGGCTCGGTGGGGATGAGCGGAATAATGCGGGCTTCGGGTTGAGTCGTCATACTAGCTAAACCCATAGCTAAGAAAATTAGTTGCTGTTTGCTAAAAATAACCGCAGATTCAAACGGATTTAACGGATTACGCAGATTCGGTCTTTTGGCCGCTTTTAGGGCATTGCAAGCCGTTTTTAGAAAGGCCACCAAACAGCGTATGAGTACGGCTTCCAGTTTTAGGTAGCTAGTCAGCTAGGTTGATTTGCTAAAAATATAAGCAAAGAAAAGGCTGCCAAAAAGCAGCCTTTTCTTTTAATCTCCTCCGCTTAGCCAGCCTGCGCAGCAGGCGTATCTGCGAAATCCGTTTGAATCTACGACTTACATCTGGTCTTTCAGCACGTTCACGGCTTCGCCCAAGGTGATGTCCTTGTTCAGGCCGCGGGTAAAGCGCATCGCGCGGTTGACCTTCACGGAGTCGCCGGCCAGTAGTTTGGTGTCGGCAGCCAGGGGTTTGATAACCAAGGCAGTGGCGGTTTTCTGAATGGCTTCGTACTTATCTGACTCCGCTTTTAGTACCAGCTGCCGCTGGCGGTAGTTGCTGAGTTTGAGCGATACCACCGTTTCATCTTTGCGCTTGCGCAGGCTTTGTACCAGCTCGGTCATTTGCTTGAAGCTGGGGCTGGCCGCCACGCGGGCCTTGCTGCTGGCTTCGAGCTTAGCGTAGTTGGGCTGGTTGTCCCAAACCCGGAAGGGGGCGGGCTTAATCTCATCCCACTTCAGCGGGTAATCCATCTCCTTTTCGCCCTGGTCGAGGTAGGAGTACACGTCGGGCAGCACAATGTCAGAGGCTACGCCCTTAAATTGGGTCGAAGCCCCCGTGATGCGGTAAAACTTCTGCATCGTGAACTTGAGCGAGCCAAAAGGCTTGAGCGCGTTCAGCTCGGCGGGCAGCTGCTCGTCGAGGTCAACTACGCGCTGCACGGTGCCTTTGCCGTAGGTGCTGGTCGAGCCCATGATGATGCCGCGCTTGTAGTCTTGCACCGCGGCGGCCAGAATTTCTGAGGCCGAAGCGCTGTATTTATTTACCAGCACCACGAGCGGGCCGGTGTACTGCACGCGGGGGTCCTTGTCGTTGAGCACGTTGGTGATACCCCGGCTGTCGTGCACCTGCACCATGGGGCCGCTGGGCATAAAGAGACCGGCCATCTCAACGGCATCGCTCAGCGAGCCGCCGCCGTTGGTGCGCAGGTCGAATACGATGCCTTGTACACCTTCGGCGTTAAGCTTGACCAACTCCTTCTTCACATCGTCGGCCGAGGAGCGACCACCGTTGTTGTTGAAGTCGGCGTAAAAGCCGGGCAGGCGCAGGTAGCCGATTTTCTTGCCGCCGGCACCCGAAACCACCGCCGACTGCGCGTAGGCATCTTCCTTCACCACTACATCGCGAATGATGGAAACGATGCGGGTCGAGCCGTCGGGCTTCTTCACCGTCAGGCGTACTTCGGTGCCTTTTTTGCCTTTGATGAGCGGCACCGCTTTGGCCGTGTGCCAGCCCTCCACGCTCACGGGCTCGGCCGCGCCCTGGGCTACGCGCAGGATGGCGTCGCCCTTCTTTAGTTCGCCCTGCCGAAACGAGGCTGAGCCGGGGATAATGTCAGCGATGTAAATCAGGTTGTCTTTTTCCTGAAGCGACGCCCCAATGCCTTCAAACTGACCAGTTAGCGCCTCATCGAACTCTTCCTTATCCTTAGGAGCGAAGTATTCGGTGTGCGGGTCGTAGGTATTGGCGATGGTGTTGGCGTAGTTAGCCAGCGTCTCGTTGGCGTCGGGCAAGTCGGCAAACTGCTCATCGTAGTACTTCAGCACGCGCTTGCGGGCTTCAGCCTCCATTTGGGCGGGCGTGCGGTCGGGCTCGGCGGTTACGGGCTCTTTGGCCTGGCTGGCAGTTTTGGCGCGGTCGTGGCGCTTGTCCTGCTCGTCCATCATCTCGGCTACGCGCGTCAGGGTTTCAAACTTGAGCAGCTTGCGCCACTGCTCGCGCTGGTCGGCGGCGCTGACAGGAAAAGTAGCCTTGTCAAAATCGGTTTGAAACGTCTCGTCGGCGTCGAAGGTAAAGGGCTGGGCCAAAATCTCGTGCGTGAGCGCCTGCACCTGCTTGGTGCGCTCGCTCATGAGCTTGGTGGTCAGGTCCAGAAAGCCGTGGGTGCCGGCCTTGGTTTCGTCGTCAATCTTGGTTTCGTACTGGCGCAGCTGCGTCACGTCGGGCTGCGTCAAAAACTTCTTGCGATAGTCTATGCGCTTGAGGTACAGGTCAAACACCCGCTTGCTAAACGCATCGTCGATGCGCTCGGGCTGGTAGTGCGCCGAAGAGAGGCCCTGCACCAGCGTGCCCACGAGGATTTGCTCTTTGCTGGGCAGGGCGGTGGGGTCGTTGTGCCGGTAGAAGCGGTATGAGGCCAGCCCAAACACGGCCCCAACCGCTCCCGCGTACATACCTATTTTAAAACGGGAGGAAAGCATCAAAAGAGAAACTAAAATTATGAAGAAGCCAAATGTAGGGGGCAGGCACGAACCCGGCACTATCTACGGCAAAAACGCTGCCAGAGGCCGAAATAGTGCCGACGAAACGCCTAAATAACGCGTCCGGATTTTGGCGGTTGCACGAGGGCCACGGGCCAGCTTCCGGGCGCTTACTTTGCGCCGCTTAGTTGCCTAAAGTTACCGCTATAATGTCTTATTTCAATGCTTCTGCTGCGCCGCTCGCCCCGGCCGCCCGCGCCGCGCTGCTGGGCCTCGCCGTGGGCGACGCCCTGGGCGTACCCGTCGAGTTTATTGGCCGCGAGGCCCGCCGCCGCGACCCCGTGGTAGGCATGCGGGGCTACGGTACGCACCACCAGCCGCCCGGCACCTGGTCCGATGACTCGTCGCTGACTTTTTGCTTGGCCGAAACGCTGGCCACAAAGGGCTATGATTTGACTGATGCTGCCCAGCGGTTTGTGCGCTGGCAGGATGAAGCGTACTGGACGGCGCACGGTGCTGTATTTGACATTGGTATCGCTACGGCTGAGGCCATCCAATGCCTACGCCAAGGAATACCTCCGCAGCACGCGGGCGGCACTGGCGAGTACAGCAATGGAAACGGGTCGCTAATGCGGATTCTACCACTAGTGTTTGCCATTAAGGACCAGCCAGTGGCCGAGCGATTTCGGGCAGTGCGCGAAGTATCCAGCATTACCCACGCGCACATCCGTTCTGCTATGGCCTGCTTTATCTACATAGAACTGGCTAGGCAGTTGTTATTAGGCCTTGACAAACAGGCTGCCTATAGTGCCATGCAACAGCTGGTGAATGACTTCTTCAAAACAAAAGGTATCGGGTCAGAACTTGAATTGCGTCAGTTTCACCGTATTCTAGAAAATACCTACGGCGAGTATGTCATTCAGCCACTTATCGCCTGCAAAGAAGTGGAGATAAAGTCTTCCGGCTACGTCGTGCACACCCTCGAAGCGGCCCTCTGGTGCCTGCTCACGCACGACACCTACGCCGCCACCGTGCTGGCCGCCGTGAACCTTGGCGACGACACCGACACCACGGGCGCGGTAGCCGGCGGCCTGGCCGGGCTGGCCTATGGCGAGGCCGCCATGCCGGCCGAGTGGCTGGCCGCGCTGGCCCGCCGCGCCGATATTGAGGACCTGGCCGCCCGCCTGTGCGCTAAGCGTTAGCCTGCCATTCGTAAAACTCCCGTTGCCCAAAAACATGCCTACCCCGCCCCGCCCGCTCCCCAACTCCTACTGGGCTACCCCGCAGCTACTCGCCTGCGAGTATCCCGGCGCGCCCACGCCCGCCGCAGCCATTCCCAAGCTGGATGCCCTGCTAGCGGCCGGCATCCGCGATTTCTACGACCTCACCGAGGCCCGCGAGCTGGTGCCCTACGAGGCGCTGCTGCGCGAGCGGGCCGCGCACGCCGGGCTCGACCCCGCCACCATTGGCTACCATCGCTTTCCCATCCGCGATTTGGGCCTGCCCTCGGCCGAGCGCCTGGCCGAAGTGCTGGCCGCGCTGGCCGCGAGTGCAGCGGCCGGGCGGCGGGTGGCCGTGCACTGCTGGGGCGGCATTGGGCGCACGGGCACCGTGGTAGGCTGCCACCTGGTGCAGCAGCACGGCCTGAGCGGCCCCGAGGCGCTGGCCTACATTGCCCGCGAGTGGCAAACGGTGGCCAAGCGCGCCCGCGCCCCGCGCTCGCCTGAAACCGATGCCCAGGTAGCTTTCGTGCGCGGCTACCGGCCGGTGGGGCAGTAGCGCCTCAAAAATCGCTGGCCGCCTTGGGGGCTTTGCGCACCGGCGCGGTGGGCACCAGGGGTTGCACTGGCTGCAGCGTCAGGGCGGCCTGCAAGTCGGCCAGCAGGTGGCGCACATCGCGGGTGGCGCCCACTTTCAGCTCTTCCCAGGGCTGCCGGCTGCCGATGCCCGCGTAGCCAAACAGGCTGGCGTGGTCTTGCTCCAGCGCGCCGCCCGAGCGCAGGCTGGGCACGCCGGTCGCGTCGTGGGTCAGGTTGGTGAGCACGTACTTGTAGCGGCCGTCCTTCACGTAAATAGTGAGCGTATGGCGCACCACTCCCGCGTAGCTGCCGCGCGGCACCTCGGCGTAGGTGGTGCGCAGCGTGGCTACGCGCTGGCCTTCGATGGTGACTTCGCCCGTTGCGGGATGCGGCGTTACCTGGTCGGGCGGGCTGTAGGTGCGGGCGGCCCAGGCGGTGGCGCGGGCATACAGGTCGGCCTGGCTAGCGCCGGGCACCTGCACCACCTCCTGGTAGGTAATAAGCTGGCTGACCGGGTCGATGGGCAGCGGCGACGCATCGGCGGGGTCGTAGTCGCTGAGCTTATTGATAGGAGCCAGGTACAGAAACCCTTCGCGCTTTACTACCACCCAGCGGGGCGAAAACCGGCCCACTACTACCACTTCCGACTGGCTGGGCAGCAGCAGGTTGGGCCGGTGCAGCGTGTCGGCACTGCTGTAAAGCGGCGCTTTGGTTAATCCCACGTGGTAGGTAATGGGCGGCAGCGTGGCCACCAGCCGCTGGGCCGAAGCCGCCAGGGGCAGCGCCAAAAAGCCGGCAAAAAGAACTAGTTTCATCTTGGGGTGACGCGGGGCAGCAGGCAGGTACAGCCCGCAAATTACCGCGTTTTTCACTTGCGCGCTATTCGCCGTGCGCCGGCGCCGCAGCCAAGGCGGCGGCTGGGCTGCCCGCCCGCCGGGTACATTATTGGCGGCGCGTAGTTCCATTGCCAGCTTGATTTATTGCGTAGCCACATGATATTGCCGCCAGTATTGCGCAGCTCCCGCGCTAGGTATTGCAAAAAGCCGCCGCTACAAAGCTAAATAGCCTATCAAAAAAGCAGCAGTCCGGCCGAGTACCTTAATGCGCGGGGCCCGGCTGGTGGATTCCTAAAAAGTACCGAACTCCGAATGCGCGACCGATTTCGGTTTCAATCAAAAGGACTATTGAACGATTATGGCTTAATCAGTAAGGAAAGATAGAATACTTTGCTGCTTAATAAAATACAGTGCATAAAAAAGCTCGTTCTTGATAGAACGAGCTTTTTTTGCTGGCAATGAGTAGCTATTTGCTGCGGCCCGGCTTGTTTTTGGGCGTGCCGTCTTTTTTGCGGCCGTAGGGGGCTTCGGGGTCTGCTTCGGCATTATCTGCCGCAGCGCGCGGCGCGCGGGCTTTGCGTTCTTTTATGGTCGGCGTATAATCGTCGCTCATGATGGCATCGGCTTCTTCAATTGCGTTTTGAAGAGTAGTCAGCGCGGAAGATACTTTTTTCAGAGCGCGTTTTACATCAGCTTTAAAAGCATCAGCTTTTTGCGCGCTATCAATTACCTGCTGGAAATGGGTGAGGTCAAGAGCCATTGATTAAATAGGGTTTTAGGCGAATGAAGCGACAAATTAACAAGCTATTTGTCTTGTGAGCAAATTACGTGGCAGCTAATCTAAAAGATACACTTACCCAATGCCCTAAATAGTAAAAGCAATTTATTCGGCTTCGGGCAAAAACAATTAGCGTAGCATTATGAAAAAGGCAGCTCTGCGAAGCAACTACCGCAAGCCATAATTGAAGTAGCGTGGCCAGCGCCGCACCGCAAATAAAAAAACGCAGCTGCCCTGGTTTGTTTAGGTTGTGGCAAAACGTAGCGTGGAATACCGCATTTTGCTTTTGCGTTGGGGATGCGCACGGCCACCCGCTACTCGACTACTTTTCCGTGCTGCACGTTGGGTCGTGCTTTCGCGAGCCATTGACCGCTGGCTAGCGCGGGCGCGCT
This sequence comes from Hymenobacteraceae bacterium, assembly GCA_022701825.1. Lineage (GTDB taxonomy): Bacteria > Bacteroidota > Bacteroidia > Cytophagales > Hymenobacteraceae > Hymenobacter. The sequence goes on from JAKONR010000411.1 coordinate 20,514, forward strand.
ACCTGCCTAGCGCAGCTTGCTGGTAAAGTCCAGGTTATAAGTCAGGTTGAGTGTGACGCCGTGGTTCAGCTCGACTACGGGCTGGCCGCTGGCCGGGTCGGGGGTGGCGTGCGAGCGTATTTGGTAGAGATAGTTGAGCTCCGCCTTGGCATTGCTGCTCAGTTGCAAGCCAACGCCGCCCGACAAGCGGTTTTGGTTGAATACATTCAGCCCCACGTTTTGCCCAAAGCCGATAAAAATCTCATCGAAGCCCGCGAGGTACCATTCGTTGTCGTCGATGGTGGGGCCTTGCAGCGGGTACGTCGCGGCCAGCTGGTAGCGAACGCGATTCTGGTACTCCCACTGTTGCACCGGGCCTTCGCCGCTGGGCGCGCGGCTGCCCAGCCAGCGCTGTTCGAGGCGCACGCGGTGCTTCAGACCCAGGCGGCCCAGCTGGTCTTGCAGCGTCAGGTCTTCGTAGAGGCGGTTTTCGGGCTCGGCGCGGCCGGGCACCTCGGCGTAGGCGCCGTAGCGGTAGCTCTGAAAAGAGGTATAGCCCCCCGATACCTTCACCCGCTCGCTGAGCGTGTGCACCAGCCCCAGGCGCGCCAGCTGCTGCTGCGGGTCGCGCAGCCAGTCTACCCGCCGCAGCTGGTACTCAGTGTGCACGGCCCATTTTTTGGCTACCTGGTGGTCGCCCACGTACACGAGCCAGCCCAGCGCGTGAAAATCGTTGAGCCGGGGTGCCTGCCCCAGGGTGGGCCGTGCAAGCAGCAGTAGGGGGCTAAGCAGTACTAATTTAATCATAAGGCAAACGTGCCTCACCATACAGGGAGTGAGAAAGCGACCAGCCTTGTACGCTGGGCGTGCTAGTAGGGTGGAAGTAGCCACCTGCACGAACTGAGTCCGCAGGCCTGCGGTGTTCCACGCGGCCTGCGGGAGGGCGGTAAAAGCAAAAGGCCCTGCAAGTGCTTGCAGGGCCTTTTTAACGGTGCGGTCTGGACGGGACTCGAACCCGCGACCTCCGCCGTGACAGGGCGGCATTCTAACCAACTGAACTACCAAACCGTTTGCCGGGGCAGAGAACGTTGCCGTTTTCCGCTTTGGTGCTGCAAAGGTAAGGATTTTTTTTAATTTCCCAAATCTGCAGGTAAAAATTTAGTGAACCCAGCAAAAGTAACGGCTGGCAATTAGTTGCCAGCCGTTGCTCTCGTGATTAATAGCCAGGATTTTGCGTGTAATTGGGGTTAACAGCTATTTGTTGGTTAGGAATCGGATAAATAAGGTATTTGGGGTCGCTGCTCGAGGGGCCCTGCTGAATCGGTCCCAGGAAAGTACCGAAGCGTACCATGTCCTGCCGCCGCCACTGCTCTAAATACAGTTCTCGGCCCCGTTCGTCGTAAATATTCGCAAGGGTCACGCTGGTAAGAGCGCTAGCCCCACGCGAGGCATGGGTTCGGATAGAGTTGACCAGCGCCAGGGGGGTGCTGCCATAGGTACCGGCCGCCGTACCAGTGCCGCCACGCATAATGGCCTCGGCCTTCATTAGCAGCACGTCGGGCAGGCGCA
>JAKONR010000422.1 GCA_022701825.1 Hymenobacteraceae bacterium
CACGCCCACGGCCACTAGCCCCTCGGTGCCGGCCACGACCTCGCCGGTGACGCTGACGGGCCTGACCTCGAACACCAACTACGACGTGTACGTGCAGGCCACCTGCGGCACCAGCGGCAACAGCGTATCTACCGGCCCGGTAGCGTTCACCACGGCCTGCGCTACCGTGACGACCTTCCCCTATACCGAGAATTTTGACGGTGTAACGGCCCCGGCCCTGCCCTGCGGCATCACGGTGCTCAACGCCAACAACGACTCGGGCGTGTGGGTGAATAACAGCGGCAACGGCAGCACGAACCCCAATGCCATGCGCTACAACTACAATACTGCCAACAAAGCAGATGACTGGTTCTTCACCAATGGCATCAACATGGTAGCCGGGGGCACGTACCAGCTGCAGTTCAAGTACAAGTCGGGCTCGACCTTCTATACCGAGGCGCTGGAAGTGAAAGTGGGCAACGCCGCCACGGCCGCCGCCCAAACTACCACGGTTTTCACGGACAACAACATCAACTTTACGTCCTACACGACGACCACCATTGGCACGGGCAACGGCCAGGTAGCCGGCTTCACGCCTACCGCCAGCGGGGTGTACTATTTTGGCTTCCACGCCATCAGCATCGCCAACCAGCTGAACTTCTACGTCGACGACGTGCAGGTGACGCTGACCAGCCTGGCCTCGTGCCCCACGCCCACCAACGTAACGGTTAGCGGCGTTACCGACAGCCAGGCGCAGGTTACCTTCAGCGGCCCGAGCGTTGGCACGAGCTACCAGGTTATCTACGTGCCGCGCGGCACCACGCCCACGGCCACTAGCCCCTCGGTAACGGGCACCAGCTCGCCCATCACGGTAACGGGCCTGAACCCAAATACCGCCTACGACATCTACGTGCAAGGCACTTGCGGTACGGCCGGCCTGGGTATTCCGGGCGGCCCGGTAAGATTCACGACGGCATGCGCTACGACGGCGGTGTTCCCCTACACGCAAAACTTTGACGGTGTAACGGCGCCGGCCCTGCCCTGCGGCATCACTACGCTCGACGTTAATAACGACGGCAGCTCGTGGGTGAACAGCAACGACCAGCCCAGCTCGGGTGCCAACTCGATGCGCTACATGCCGAGTGCCTTCAACGGCGCCGACGACTGGTTCTTCACCAATGCCCTGCGCCTGACGGCCGGGGTAAGCTACCAGCTCCAATTCAAGTACCGCGTGTACTCGTACAACTACCCCGAGCGCATGGAAGTGAAGATTGGCACGAGCACCACGCCCGCCAGCCAGACCACGACCCTGTTCTCGAACACCAACATCCTCAACAACGTGTACGTGACCACGGCCTCGGGCAGTGGCGCTGGGCAAGTGGCGGCTTTCGTGCCCACCACTTCGGGTATCTACTTCATCGGCTTCCACGCCATGAGCACGGTCAATTCGTTCTCCATCTACGTCGATGACCTGAACGTAACCTCTACCGTGCTGGGCACCAAGAGCAACGTGGCACCCGGTTTCAGCGCCGAAGCTTCGCCCGTACCGTTCAGCGACCGCCTCAATCTGTCGCTCAACACGCTCAAGGCAGGCCCGCTCCAGCTGACGCTGCACGACGCCGTAGGCCGCGTAGTACGCGAAACCACGGCCACCGTACCGGCCGGTGCCAGCTCGCTGGCCGTGCCCGGTGCCGGCAGCCTGCCCGCTGGCATGTACATCCTCACGGTGCGCCAAGGTGGCAACACCCAGGTTATCCGGGTAGCGCACGAATAGGCGCTCTCCCCTGCTAGCAAAAGCCCCGGCTGCTCAGGCAGTCGGGGCTTTTTTTGGTAAGAAACTCGGCCGGCAAGTATGGCTGGCGCACTAAAAATCTTGCGCCGCCCGGCTTATCTCGCAGATTGTACCTATCGGCGACTGGCGGGCGCGGCGCGAATAAGTATTATAGATAAAGCCTTGTGCATTAGCCGTTTTTGTGAAGCGTGTTAGCTGCCGCGCAGTTCGTGGATTAGCAACATAAACAGTTTTTTCTGGATTAGTTCATTCGGCATATTATGATTTATGCCTATTTTTAGGCAGCCGAAACCTTACGCTCACGCTAACCTTAACAGTTGCTGGCAGCTTGCGCCAGCTGGCCTCGGGGGTAGCCCTGCTGCTGCCGGTTCACTTAGTACGCTTCTTGCTTCGCCATTTACCTTCATCTCTCCTCATGAAAAAAAATCTACTGGCTCTCCCGCTGTTGCGCATGGCCCTGTTGGCGCTGCTGGCCCTGCTGGTGCGCCCGGCAATGGCCAGCCACTTGCTGGGTGGCGAACTTACCTACCGCTTCATCGATGCCCTGGGGCCAGCCGCCGCGCCGCTGCGCTACGAGATAACCCTTACGGTGTACAACAACTGTAACTCGTCGGCTATCTCGCCCGCCACCACGGCCGAAATAGGCATCTTTGAGCGCTCGACTGGCGCGCGCATCGTTATGACCACCGTCAACTACGCGACCATTCAGTCGGGTAATATTAGCATTCCGACCCAGCCGCTGCCGGCCTGCTACACGCCACCCCAGGTGCCTGGCTGCACCATCACGGGGCCGACCCAGCCCTACATTCTGCAAAAATTTATCGCGCAGATAAACCTGCCCAACACTACGGCGGGCTTCTACGCGATGTACACCCAGGGCAACCGGACCAACGACATTTTGAACCTGTCGAACCCCAGCGGCCAGTATCTGGAGCTGTACACGACCATGACGCCGCCGACGATATTCAACCGCTCCCCGGTGTTTGCTAATACCGCCGTAGCCGTTATCTGCGCCAACGATACCACCTTCTACCTCAACAACGCCATCGACGCCGACGGCGACGAGCTGGAGTATGCTTTTGGGCAGCCCTACAACTCGGGTACCATTCCGGCCACTTTTACGCTGCCCCGCCCCCTGGGCCCCTACGCCACCACCAATGCCTACTCGGCTACCACGCCTTTTGGGGTGGGCCGCGGCATTATCAACCACCTGAATACGTCGACGGGCATTGCCACTTTCTCGACGCCTACGCAGGGCAAGTACTCGGTAGCGGTTGACATAAAAGAATACCGCGTTATCAGCGGCGTGCGCACGCTCATCGGCACTACCCGGCGCGACGTGCAGCTGGTAGTGGCTACCTGCCCTTCTACCCCGGCTCCGACGCTGCCGGCTCCCGTCGCCATCGGGAGCACCACGGTGCCGCTGCCCCGCAACTATACTATTGAGGCGGGCACCACCCAAACCATTCCGATAACGGCCACCCAAAAAGCAGGCAACCCGCTGACCATGACTGTGAGCAGCGCCCTGCTCGACGGGGCCGGCGGCTACGACGCTACCCTGAATGGCAGCACTGGCACGGCCAGCGGCCTAGTGGGCGCGGCCACGGCCAACGGCAACGGCACCGTAACCGGCACTTTCGTGTACAAAGCCAGCTGCACCGAGGCCCGCGTGCAGCCCTACGACATTGCCGTGACGGTGCAAGACAACGGCTGCGCCGGCAAAACCATCTACGACGTGTTCCGCATCACGGTAGTGAAGCCGCAGGGGCCGACGGCCATCGCGGGCACCCTCGCCGTGTGCGGCGTGGGCACCACTAATGCCTACACGGCTACCGGCGGCACCACCGCCGGCGTAACCTGGACCGTAACGGGCGGCACCATCGTAGGCAGCGCCACCGCCAACCCCGTGCAGGTGCAGTGGAGCGCGGCCGGGCCGGGCACCCTCACCGTGCGCGGCGTATCGGCCGCCGGCTGCATCACCGAGCCCGTAACCCAGAACGTAGTAGTATCGGCCGCGCCTACCCTCACGGTGGCGGGCAGCCGCAACGTGTGCCAGGGTAGCAGCACCACCCTCACGGTGAGCGGCGCGCCCACCGGCACCGTCTACACCGTAACGGGCGGGCCGGTATCGGGCACCAGCCCCACGTTTGTGCTGACGCCCACGGCCACTACCACCTACACCATCACGGCGCCCTCTACTACCGGTGGCTGCGCGGCTACCAGCACGGTAGTCGTTACCGTAAACCCGGCCGTGACGGCTAATGCCGGCCCCGCCGTGAGCACCACCAACGGCCGCCCCGTCACTATCGGGGCCGCGCCCGTGGCGGGCTTCACCTACAGCTGGGCGCCCACCACCGGCCTCAGCAACCCCACCAGCGCCAACCCCACCGTGACGCTGCCCAACACCACCGGCAACCCCATCACCCAAACCTATACCCTGACGACTACCAACACGGCCACCGGCTGCTCGGGCACCGCCAGCGTAGTAGTGAGCGTAGGCGTTGACCCCAACATCGAAGTGGCCAACGTTATCACGCCCAACGGCGACAAGATGAACGACTGGTTGCAAATCAAAAACGTGAATGCGTACCCCACCAACCAGATGGAGATTTTCAACCGCTGGGGCCGCCGCGTATTCTCGACCCAGAACTACAATAACACCAGCAACTACTGGGGAACCGACCCCAACGTGGCCGCCGGCATGTACTACTACCTGTTTTCGCAGCCCAATGGCGCGGTGACCCGCGGCTGGGTCGAAGTAATTAAGTAACCCGGCTTATTGCCCGGCCCAAAAAAGGCTCCCCAATACCTGGGGAGCCTTTTTTACGTCTGGTTGAAAGCCCACGCGCTACATTTTACGCCCCGGCCCTGGCGCCACCAGCCGCTGCCCGATGATGACGCGCCGTCCGGTGAGGGTGTGCAGCATGGGCACCAGAATCTGCGCGGCGTTGCGCTGGGTTTCGGCCAAAATGCCCGATTGCAGGGCCGAGCGGCGCACCTGCGCCTCGGCGTAGCGGTAGGCCTCATCCACCACCTGCGCATCCTGAAAAAAGGTATTTTCGGTGCTGAAAACCCGGCTCTGGCTGTGGTCGACCTGAAAGGTGCACAGTTCGGGCGCGGGTAGCAGCACGCGCACCACCGAGTCGCCCTCCAGCGTCACGTCCTGGGGCTTTATTTTGCGTAGGTCGAGGCAGCCCACGGCTTCGCCGCCCACGATAAGGGCGGCTTTGGCATCGGGCAAGAACGGATATTTGGCCGAGCGTTTATACTCTACCACGTCCTTGAAACGGTAGCGCACCAGCTCCAGCTTGCCCAGCGCTTCCACCTGCGTCAGCACCGTGTTGTGGGTCACGGTTACCTGCGGCTCGCGGGCGGCGAGCGGGTTGAGGCCGGTCAGCGCGGGGCCGATTTTACGCCACAAAAACACGCCCAGAGCAACGAGCAAAAAAAGCGGCAGCAGCCGGCGGAGCAAACGAGGAAGCATAAGCAGTGCTACGCGGTGGCTGGTGCCGGCACTGACAATAGCGCCGGCCAGCACCCACCCCGAAGCGTATGCTACGCTCATACCCCAAACCCGCCGCTCAGGTTGAGGCCGCGTAGCTTTGAGGCCCGATGCCTGCCTTGTCCGCCCGCCTGCCCGCCGCCTTTTTGCCCGCCGCCCGCCGCCTGTGGGCCGCGCACCCGTGGCTGCTGGCGGGGCTGTGGCTGCTGGTGCAGGCCGCCTTTTTGGCGCGCTACCACGGCCCCCACTTCGCCAACGACAGTGCCCCCTACCTCGAATACGCCCAGAATATCGCCGGGCGCGGCTACTTCGAGCCGGGCCACTACCGGCGCTATATTCTGTATCCGCTGTTCGAGAGCCTGTTTTTGCGGCTGGGCTGGGGCTGGTGGGGCATCGTGGGCGGCCAGCTGGTGCTGGCCGCGCTGGCGGCGCGGGCGCTGTACGGGGCCACGCGCCGGCTCACGCCGGGCGGCGGGCGGCGGGCGGCCGCGCTGGCCACGACCCTGTTTATCCTGTGGCCCGAAACCCAGCAATTCAACGCCTACCTGCTCACCGAGTCGCTGTTCATCAGCTTGTCGGTGCTGGCGCTAGGGGCGTTTGTGCGCGCCCGAAACGGCTCTTTTGGCCACCACCTGCTGCTGGCCGCGCTGGTGCTGCTGTGCGCGCTGGCCCGGCCCAATGGCTTTGTGGTGGGGCTGGCCGCTGGCCTGGCCGGGCTGCTCACGCTGGCCCGGCAGCCCACGCGGCGGCCTTTTTGGCTGGTGCTCTTGGCCTTGGCGGCGCTAGGCCCGGTGCTGTGGCGCCTGCTCAATTACCAGCTCGCCACGTACACGCTCATTGAAACGTACCAGCGCGGCGACCTCATGTTTTTGGTGAAGGAGTGGGCCGTGCACGCGGCGCAGCCGCTGCGGCTGCCCCCGCCTGGCCTGTCGCCGGTGGGCCGGCTGGCGTACTTCTATTGGCACAACCCCGTGGTGGGGCTGCGCCTCGTGCTGGGCAAGCTGTTCGTATTTGCCTCGGGCCTCAAGCCGCACTACTCGCTGCTGCACAAAGCCATGTCGGTGCTGCTGCTGTGGCCCTGCTACTGGCTGGCTGCCGGCGCTGCCCGGCAGCGCCGGCTGTGGCGGCCGGGCCGGCTGTTTTTGGGGCTGGTGCCGGTGCTGCAAGCCGGTATTGTCATGCTCACCGTCGATGACTACGATGTGCGGTTTCTGGCCCCGGTGCTACCGTTTCTGTTCGTGCTGGCGGCGTTGCATTTAACAGGTATCGAGCAGCATTTACCAACTGAACAAGAGCCTGATAAATGATAATTGAAGCTCGATACCTGTTAAACACCGAATCCTGCCCAGGCTTGCAGGCCGCCGGTGTGCACGGCCACTACCGTGCTGCCTCGCGCAAAGTGGCCTTTTTCGAGTAGGTCAAGTACGCCAAAGAGTAGCTTGCCAGTATAAATGGGGTCGAGGAGCACGCCAAAATTGGCTTCAAACTGCTGGATGAACTGCCGTAGCTCGGCCGGCAATTTGGCGTAGCCACCGAAATGATAGGCGGTGTGCAGCTCGTAGTTGGTCAGTTTTTGGCCGCTGGCGGCTTGCGCCAGCGCGTCGATTTCGGCCCGCAGAAAATCGGCGCCTTTCAGTGCGGCCACGCCCACGGCGCGGGCCGGGTGCCCGGCCTCAGCCAGACCCAGCGCCAAGCCGGCCAGCGTGCCGCCCGTGCCGGCGGCCACGGCCACGGCGTCGAAGTCGGTGTGCTGGCGCAGTTCGCCTATCAGCTCGGCCACGCCGCGCAGGGCTAGCGCGTTGGTGCCGCCCTCGGGCAGCAGGTAGGCAGGGCCAAATTGCTGCCGAATGTCAGCCAGAAACTCCGGCTCGGTGCGGCGGCGGTAGGTGGCGCGGTCGAGGTAGTGCAGCCGCATGCCATCGGCCACGCAGCGGGCCAGGGTGGGGTTGAGGGGCAAGTGCGCCTCGCCGCGCACTAGGCCTATGGTTGCGAAGCCAAAAAGCCGCCCCGCCGCCGCCACGGCCGCCAGGTGGTTGGAGTACGCCCCGCCGAAGGTGAGCAAGTCCGTAGAGCCTTCCCGAGTAGCTTCTTGCAGGTTGTATTTGAGCTTGCGGGCTTTATTGCCGGGCAGGTCGGGGGCCAGCAGGTCGTCGCGCCAGAGCAGCAGGCGCACGCCGCGCCGCTCGGCGGTGGGGTGAGCGATGGGCTGGAGAAATGCGCTTTTCATTCAGAAAAAACGGCTGTCATGGCGAGCGTAGCGAAGCAGTGACAGCCGTTTTTAGGCTTTATCTACCCTTCTTGGCGGCGCGCGCCCACCACGCAGGCGCCCACTACCAGCAGCAGTACGCCGAGGCTCGACACCAGCGATACGGTATTGCCGATTTTGTATTCCTTGGGCTCGAACACGAACTTGATTTCGTGCGCGCCGGCCGGTACCTGCATAGCCCGCAGCACGAAGTCGGCCCGGAAGTGCGGCATCTCCTTGCCATCGAGGAAAGCCTGCCAGCCATCGGCGTAGTACACCTCGGAGAAGACCACCGTGCCCGGCTGCGCGGCCGAGTACTTGTAGGTCAGCGCGTCGGGCGCGTAGTCGGTGAGCACGATGTTGGCCGACGAGTCGGCGTAGGTGGCCGGCTTCACATCGGGGAATTTCGTGGCGTCGAACACCGCCACCTGGCGCGGGTTGAGGGTGGTGAGGGCATTCATTTCGGCGTCGGGCGACTGCACGGCGCGCAGCTCGCGCACAAACCAGGCGTTGCCGAGCGCGTTGGCGTTGCGCAGCACCTGCTCGGGCTGGCCGGGCTGCCCTTGCTGGCCTTGCTGCGCGGGCACGATGAGG
>JAKONR010000472.1 GCA_022701825.1 Hymenobacteraceae bacterium
TTTCCGGCCGTGGTGCTGCTCTCGCCCGAGGGCAAGGTGCTAGCGCGCAGCGGCTACCGCCCCGGCGGCGCAGCCGCCTACGATGCGTATTTGCAACAGCTACTCGCTAAGAAATAGCTTTTTATGCGTGCCTACTGGCTGAGCAAAATCAAGCAAACCGCAGTAGGCGCGGCGCTACTGGCGCTGGCCGCGGGCGGGGCGCAGGCCCAGCCCACGGCCGCGCCGCGCGCCCGCGCATACACCCGCTCGGCGCACCTGATGGGCTCGCAGTTCACATTCACGGCCGTGTCGGGCGATGACTCGCTGGCCTGGCGGGCGCTGCGCGCCGGCCTGCGCGAAACCCAGCGCATCGACCGCCTGTGCTCGTACTGGGATTCGACGTCGCAGGTCGTCAAAATCAACCGGCTGGCGGGCATCCGGCCGGTGGTGGTCGACCAGGAAGTGTACGACCTGATAGTGCGCACGCTCAAGATTTCGCAGCTCAGCGGCGGAGCGTTCGACATCACGTTTGCCAGCGGCGACAAGATATATAAATTTGATAAACAGGCCCATGCCAGCCTGCCCGACTCGGCCACGGTGCGCCGTTCGGTGCGGCGCATCGGCTGGCAGAAGGTGCAGCTCGACCCGGCCGCGCACTCGGTTTTTTTGCCCGAGAAGGGAATGCGGATAAATCTGGCCGGCATCCTGCAAGGCTACGGCGTGCGCCGCGCCGCCGCGGTGATGAAGCAAGCCGGCATCAGCGGCGGGCTCATTAATGGCTCGGGCGATGTGTATTGCTGGGGCCACCAGCCCGACGGTAGTGGCTGGCGCGTGGCCATTGGCGACCCGGCCCGGCCGCACACCGTGTCGTCGTGGCTGACGGTGAGCGACATGGCCGTGGTGACGGCCGGCAACTACGAGCAGTATTTCTCGGTGGTCGCCGAGTCATTTGAACAAAACATCAACCCGCATACCGGCTACCCGGCCACGGGGCTGCGCTCAGTCACCATCATTTGCCCCGACGTGGAACTGGCCGACGCCCTCGACGACGCGGTTTTTGTGCTCGGCCCGGTCGAAGGGCTGGCCCTCATCAACCGCCTCAAAGGCGTAAACGCCACCGTCATCACCGACGCGGGCGAAACGCTGGTTTCCAAAGGGATGCAGCTCAACCCGTACCACAGCGCGGCCCCGGCCGCCGCTACTCAGCCCAAGCCAAAATCATGAGAAAAGCCCCGTTTTTCCGTCCCGCCGTGCTGGGCCTGCTGCTGCTGACCGGCCTCGCGCTGCCCGGCTGCGTGTCGGTGGCCGCGTACCAAAAAGCTTACCTCAACGACGAAGATATGAAGCTGGCGACCAAGAAGGTAGAGACGCCCGAAGTCAACTTTGAGAGCTACCGCGAAGGTGGGGCGGGCGCGAATGGCGGCAAGGTGGGCGGCGGCTGCGGGTGCAATTAAGGCACCTGTTAGTGCGCCAAAATCGCCTGTCATTGCGAGCGTAGCGAAGCAATCGCACCTGTTCAGAACGCTCGCCGGATACCGCGCTGGTGCGATTGCTTCGCTACGCTCGCAATGATAGACAATCTTGAGACAATAAATTATAAAACCTTCTATTCGTGCGGAATACCTTACTAACTGCCCTCACCCTGGCCGCGCCGCTCGCCGCCCTGGCGCAGGCCACACCCACGCCCAACCGGCTCGATGGCTCGGGCCTCTCGCCCAACGCGGTGCAGCTGCCCACGCCCGCCCGCTACGGCGAAACAGAAGTGGACATCCTGGGCAGCTACTACCAGCAAAATGGCGTGCATTCTGCCGTGGAAGGCGGCATTGGCAGCCAGCATCTTACGGACACGGCCCCGACCATTTTGCTGAACGTGCCGCTCGACTCGACCACCCGGCTGGCGGCCAACGTGGGCATCGACTACTACGCCTCGGCCTCGTCGGATAAAATCGACCAGGTGATGTCATCGCCCTCGGCCTCTGACGTGCGCTACCACGCCGATTTTGGCCTCTCGCACGTGCTGGCCGATAAGCTGACGACGCTGGGCGGGGGCGCGGGCGTATCGAAAGAATATGACTATCTGTCGTTTAACGTGCTAGCGAGCTGGGCGCGCAGCTCGGCCGATGGCAACCGGCAGCTCAGCATCACGGGCCAGGCGTTTATTGATAAAATAAAGCTGATAACGCCCGCCGAGCTGCGGGTGGGCGGCACCCGCAACAAAAACTACGGCTCCGACAACCGCCAGAGCTTCACGCTGTCGGTAGTGTACGCGCAGGTGCTTACCAAGCGGTTGCAGGCGTCCATCAGCGCCGAGCCAGTGGTGCAGCGCGGGCTGCTGAGCACGCCGTTTCAGCGGGTGTATTTCTACGACTACGGCCCCGGCGGGCTCGCGCCCGGCACGTTGGGCACGGCGCTGGCCGAGGTGCTGCCGCGCCTGCGCGTGAAGTACCCGGTGAGCGCGCGCCTCACCTACTACGCCACCGATTTGGTGCAGCTGCGCGGCTTCTACCGCTTCTACAACGACAATTTCGGCATCCGGGCGCACACCTTCGAGCTGGAAACGCCGCTGAAAGTGACGCCGTTTTTCACGCTCTACCCCTTCTACCGCTACCACACCCAAACGGCAACCGATTACTTCGCGCCCTACCTCGCGCACTCCATTCAGGACGAATACTTTACGTCTGATTTTGACCTTTCGGCCTTCTCGGCCAATAAGGTGGGGCTGGGCCTGCGCTACGCGCCACTCTACGGCCTGGGGCGCTTCAAAATGCCGTTTGGCCGCCGCATCACCAAGTTTAAATCGCTGGATTTACGTTACGGCTACTACCGCCAAAGCACCGGCCTCACGGCCAACGTAGTGAGCGCCAACCTGGCGTTTGTGATGCCGTAGGGGACGCCTGTGTTCGCTTAAAATCGTCTGTCCTTGCGAGCATTGCTGCCAAAAAACTCACCTTTATGACGCCCAAAACCACCGCCCCGGCCGAAAAGCACCTCACTAGCTCGGCCATGCTGCAGGACATCGTCATTGGCTTGTCGGACGGTCTCACGGTGCCCTTCGCGCTGGCGGCGGGCTTGAGCGGGGCGGTGCAGTCGTCGGGGCTGGTAATAACGGCGGGGCTGGCCGAAATCGTGGCCGGCTCCATCGCGATGGGGCTGGGCGGCTACCTGGCCGGCCGCACCGAGGTCGACCACTACGCCGCCGAGCTGGCCCGCGAGCACGAGGAAGTCCGCACCGTGCCCGACACCGAGCGCCGGGAGGTGCAGGAGTTGCTGCGCGACATGGGCCTTTCCGAAGCCACCGCTGCCCAGGCCACCGCCGAGCTGGTGCAGGACCCCGCGCAGTGGGTCAAGTTTATGATGAAGTACGAGCTGGGCCTCGAAGAGCCCGACCCGCGCCAGGCCTTCAAAAGCGCCTTTACCATTGCAGGAGCCTACGCCGTGGGCGGCCTCATCCCGCTGAGCGCGTATTTTCTCACGGCCACGCCGCCGCAGGGCTTGTTGTGGTCGGGCATTATCACGCTGGCGTGCTTGCTGGTATTCGGGTTTTTCAAGAGCCGGATGACGGGCCAAGCGCCCGTGGCGGGCGCGCTCAAGATGGCCGCTACCGGCGCGGCGGCCGCCGCCGCGGCCTTTTATGTGGCGCGGCTGGTGCAGGGCTAAGTGTAAAACGGAGTGGCACTCCGTTTGGCGTCAGGTTAGCTTACCCTTGCGCCAAACGAAGTGCCACTCCGTTCTACATGCATTACTCGCGCACTACTTCCAGCGCGCCGCCCGGCCCGAGGCGCACCACCCGCGAGGGGGCCACGCGGGTTTCGTCGCTTTGCCGCCAGTTCACCACGTAGTCTACCCCGCGTACGATGGCGGGGTCAACTTCGGCGAAAACAGCTGGTGTGGGCTCGCCGCTTTTGTTGGCCGAGGTCGAAACCAGGCCGTGGCCCAAGCGCCGCACTACTTTGTGGCAAAACTCATCTTGCGCGATGCGCAAACCCACCGTGCCGTCGGGCGCCACCAGATTGGGGGCCAAGGCCTTGCTAGCGGGTAAAATGTAGGTAGTGGGGCGCGTTTGGGCGGCTATCGCGGCTTCCAGCCCGGCGGGAACTTCGGTGGTGTAACGGGCCAGCATGGCCAAGTCGGCCACCAGCACGATGCTGGGCTTGCCCTCGGGGCGGCCCTTCAGCTTATATATTTTATCGACAGCGCGGGGCACTTCGGCGTCGCAGCCCAGGCCCCACACGGTATCGGTGGGGTAGAGAATAATTTGCTGCGCGAGCAGCACGTCAACGGCGGAATCGACTTCTTGGCGGAAAAAATTGGTAGACATGGTGGGAAAACGGAGTAAGCTCAAAAACCGTGACGCGGCGGAATAACCTGTGCGCGTAGCTAGATACGGCGGCAACCACGCGGCCGATGCGTCGTTCACGGAGGAGTCACAAATATTGCCTTCCGCCATGCCCTCCCACGCTATCGAAACCGAAGTACTGCGCCTCGCCTACGAGCAGCGCGGCCCCCAAAATGCCCCCGTGGCGCTGCTGCTGCACGGCTTCCCCGACGACTTTCACACCTGGGACGAGGTAGCAACCCAACTCGTGGCCGCTGGCTACCAGACCATCGCGCCCTCCATGCGCGGCTGCGGGGGCTCGGTTTTTCTTGACCCCGACACCCCGCGCAGCGGCCAAACCACCGCCCTGGCCCAGGATGCCATCGACCTGCTCGACCACCTGGGCATCGAAAAGGTAACGCTGGTGGGCCACGACTGGGGCGCCCGCGCCGGCTACCTGGTGGCCGCCCTCTGGCCCGCGCGCGTCGAGAAGCTGGTGGTGGCCTCGGTGGGCTACGAAAACGGCATCAAGCCCGGCGACCAAATTCCGCCCGCGCAGGTTCATGCCTACTGGTACCAGTGGTTTTTTCACTCCGAGCGCGGCCACGAAGCCTTAAAAAATAGCCGCCGCGCGTTTTGCCGCTACATCTGGCACGCCTGGTCGCCGACCATGTCGTTTACGGATGCCGACTTCGAGCGCACCGCGCAGTCGTGGGACAACCCCGATTGGGTCGACGTGGTGCTACACGCCTACTGCTTCCGCTGGGGCGCCGCGCCGCCCGACCCGCGCTACGCCGCGTTGGAAAAGCAACTAGAGCCGCAGCCCAAAATCAGCGTGCCTACCATCCTGCTGCACGGCGAGCTCGACGGGGCTAGTCTCGTCACCTCGTCCGAAGGTAAAGAGCCGTATTTCAGTGGCCCATACGAGCGGCGCGTGCTGGCAGGCGTGGGCCACTACGTGCCGCGCGAAGCGCCAAGCGCGATTGTGGCTGCCGTGACCGCAGATTCAAACGGATTAAACTGATTGCGCAGATGCGCCCGCTGCGCGGGCTGACTACCCGAGTACGAGTGTATTCTCGGGCTAATATCAAGAATAGTAGGCGCAGCCGCTCCTGCGCCCGAGTAGTCAGCCCGCGCAGCGGGCGCATCTGCGCAATCAGTTTAATCCGTTTGAATCTGCGGTCTGGCACAGCTCGACCAGCACGCCACCCGCACTTTTCGGATGCACGAAGCAAACCAGTTTATTATCGGCTCCACGCTTGGGCGCTTCATTTAACAAGGTGAATCCTTCGGCCCGCAAGCGCGCCATTTCGGCCTCGATATCATCGACCTCAAAGGCGACATGGTGAATGCCTTCGGGCTTCTTTTCTAGAAATTTGGTGATGGCGCTGTCGGGGCTGGTGCCGGCCAGCAACTCGATTTTGGAGCCGCCGACCTGGAAGAAAACCGTGTCCACGGCTTCGCTAGCCACATGCTCGGTTTTGTAGGGTTCTTGGCCCAGCAGGCGGGTGTAGAGGGCAGTGGCCGCGTCGAGGTCGCGCACGGCCAGGCCGAGGTGTTCGAGGTTGGTGAGCATGGGTGGGCAAGGAGGTGAAATGCAAATTTATCGGCCCCAACCGGGCACCGCGGACGGATGCAACATTGTTGGGTATAATTCAGCTATTTTTGCAAGCTAGAAAAACTGTTTAGGCCATAATTCTGTTTCATTCGCAGTCAACACCTGAACTACTAGCTTCAACGAGAATAATCCAGCCCAGCACCATGCTTAAGCTACCTATCTACTTGGACAACAACGCCACCACGCCGCTCGACCCGCGCGTGCTGGAGGCCATGATGCCCTACCTCACCGACGTATTCGGCAACGCCGCCTCGCGCAACCACCCCTTCGGCTGGGCGGCCGAAGAAGGCGTAGACTACGCGCGCACCCAAATCGCGCAGCTCATCAATTGCGACCCCAAGGAGATTATCTTCACCAGCGGCGCTACCGAGGGCGACAACCTGGGCATCAAGGGGGTGTTTGAGATGTACAGCCAGCGCGGCAACCACATCATCACCACCACCACCGAGCACAAAGCCGTGCTCGACACGTGTAAGCACATCGAAAAGCTCGGCGGCAAGGTAACTTACCTGCCCGTGGACGACAAAGGCCTGATTAGCCTTGCCGAGCTCGAAGCCGCCATGACGCCCCAGACCATTCTGGTGACCATCACGTACGGCAACAACGAGACGGGCACTATCCAGCCCATCCGCGAAATTGCCGCCATTGCCCACAAGCACGGCGCGCTCTTCATGACCGATGGTACCCAAGCGGTAGGCAAAATCCCCGTGGATGTGCTCGCCGATGGCATTGACCTGATGGCCTTTACGGCCCACAAGATGTACGGCCCCAAAGGCGTCGGCGCGCTCTACGTGCGTCGCAAAAACCCGCGGGTGAAGGTGACCGCCCAAATGGACGGTGGCGGCCACGAGCGCGGTATGCGCT
>JAKONR010000561.1 GCA_022701825.1 Hymenobacteraceae bacterium
GAGCCGCCTGGCCACCCAGGCGCAGCGGCGGCCCTGGCTCTACCTCAGCCTAGCCAGCAACCTAGGCACGCTGTTCATTTTCAAGTACTTCAATTTCTTTCGCGATACGGCGGGCGCGCTGGCTACCGCCCTGCACCTGCCCTACGCCGTGCCCGTGCTGGAGCTGGTGCTGCCGGTGGGCGTGTCGTTCTACACGTTTCAGTCGGTGGCCTACATCGTGGATGTGTACCAGGGCAAGCTCGAAGCGGAGCCGAATTTGGGGCGTTTTGCGCTGTTCGTGGCCTTCTGGCCGCAGCTGGTGGCCGGCCCCATCGAGCGCGGCGGCCAGATGCTGCCGCAGTTGCGCCAAACCCATGAGTTCGACTACAACAACGTGGCCACCGGGCTGCGGCTCATGGCCTGGGGCATGTTCAAGAAAGTGGTGATTGCCGACCGACTGGCCCTGCTCGCCAATCCCGTTTTCAACCACCCCCGGCAGTTCGACAGCCTGGCGCTGGTGCTGGCGGTGGCCGCGTTTACGGGCCAGATTTATGCCGACTTTTCGGGCTACACCGACCTAGCGCGGGGCGCGGCGCGGGTGCTGGGCTACCGGCTGGTGCTCAATTTTCGGCAGCCGTACCTGGCTACGTCGGTGGGCGATTTTTGGCGGCGCTGGCACATGTCGCTCTCCAATTGGTTTCGCGACTACGTGTATATTCCGCTGGGCGGCAGCCGCCGCAGCCCCGCCCGCAACTACGGCAACGTACTGATTGTATTCCTACTAAGCGGCCTCTGGCACGGCGCCAGCTGGACGTTTGTGGTGTGGGGTGCGCTGCACGGCCTGTACTTGGTGGCCGAAAACTGGTCGGCCCCGCGCCGCGCCCGGCTGGCGCAAGCCCTGGGGCTGGCCGCCCGGCCGCGCCTGCACCGGGCGCTGGCCACAGCCATCACGGTGGCACTGGTGGCCTACGCCTGGATATTCTTCCGGGCCAATACCTTGCCCGACGCCTTTTATATCAGCGCGCATCTTTTCCAGGGCTGGGGCCACTTGCACCTGCCGCAGCTACAGGCATTGTTGGCCGGCCTGGGCCGCCATTTTGTGGCCGAACTGGTGGTAGCGGCCAGCGCGGTGGCGCTGCTCGCCGCCGCCGACTACCGCGCCGAGCGCGGCCCGGTGGCGGCGTGGCTGGCACGGTGGCCCGCGCCGCTGCGCTGGGCCGGCTACTTGGGGCTGCTGCTGGCCACGCTGTACGGCGGCATTTTTGGCAGCAGCCAGTTTATTTATTTTCAATTTTAAGCCACTTTCGCCATGCAAAAACTGCTGTTGCGCCTCGCGCTGCTGCTCGGCACGGCGGCGCTGCTGGGCGGCCTGGGCATTTGGGCGGGGCTGCGGCGCGGCTACGTCGATGCGTTTTACGCCCGCTTTGCGGCCCCGCCGGCGGGCTCGCTGGTGCTGGGCACGTCGCGGGCGGCGCAGGGTATCAAGCCCAGCGTGCTGGCGGCGCGGCTGCGGCCGAAAGGCTACGAAGGGCCGTGGCTCAATTACGCCTTTACGCTGGCCGAGTCGCCCTACGGGCCGGGCTACCTGAGTAGCATCCGGCGCAAGCTGGCGCCGGGCACTAAAAAGGGGCTTTTTGTGCTGGCAGTGGACCCGTGGTCGCTAGCGCTGCCCAAGGATGTAAAGCGCGGTGAGTATCCGTTTTTCTCAAAAGCGGGAACTTTGCAAAGGCTTGCGGGCGGCAAAGGGCCAGTACTTTTTCCCGAAGCGCAGTCGATGGTCAGCCAATTGGCAAATGTCAGCCAAAACCCTAACCTGGATTACCTGACGCACTATCTGCACAAGCCATTTTATCAGTTGTTATTAAATACTGACACGGCCCACGTAGTCGAGCGCCTGCACCCCGATGGCTGGCTCGAAATAGCCCTGCCGCCGCCCACCGCCGACACCGCGCTGCTGCGCCGCCGCACCGCCGAAAAGCTGGCTACCTACCGCAAGCTGGCAGCCAGCAGTGCGTTTTCTGAAGACCGCTACTATAGCTTAGTAGCAACCATCCGGTTCCTGCAAAAGCATGGCCGGGTCGTGCTCGTGCGGCTACCCACCGGGCCAGCAATGGCGGCGCTGGAGAAGCAGTTTATTCCTGGTTTCGACAACCGGATGCACAGTACCACAGAGATTTTGCACGTGCCCTACCTCAACTACCTCGACCAGCCCTACCCTACCAACGACGGCAACCACCTCACGCGCCAGGCGGCCGCGCAATTCAGCCAGCGGCTGGCGGCGGACATTGCGCGGCTGAACCACTAGGTTTTTACCGCGGAAGGCGCGGAAGATTTTCGCGGATGGGCGCGGAGGCCGCTTAGTCGTTGCCGATGCGCTCGTTTACCTTGTGGGCGTAGGCCGCGAACAGGGCCGAGGACACTTTATCCAGCACAAAATCGACCTGCTCGGTGATGGTGATGTGGGTGGTATCGAGCAGCACGGCGTCGGCAGCGCGGCGCAGGGGGCTTTCGGCGCGGGTCGAGTCGATGTGGTCGCGCTTGCGCAGGTTGTCGATGATGTCGTCGAGCGGCACGTGCTCGCCTTTGGCGGCGAGCTCTTCCTGGCGGCGCAGGGCGCGGATTTCGACCTCGGCGGTCATGAATATTTTAACCTCGGCATCGGGAAAAACGGTAGTGCCGATGTCGCGGCCGTCCATTACCACGCCGCGCTTGCGGCCCATGCGCTGCTGCTGAGCCACCATGGCGTGCCGCACCTGCGCGATGACCGATACCTCGCTCACGGAGTTCGAAATCCGCATCTGCCGAATATCGTCTTCCCGAATGTGGTCGTTGAGGCACAGCTCGTTGCGGCCGGTGCGGCGGTTGCGCTTAAAACTGATGTGAATGTCGTCGTGCAGCGCCCGCTCGATGCGCGCCATATCATCAAACGCAATGCCCTGCTCAAGCAAGTACAGCGTGACGCCCCGGTACATGGCCCCGGTATCGAGGTAGGCGTAGTGGAGGGCAGCGGCAACGGCCTTAGCAGTAGTGCTTTTGCCACACGAAGAATAGCCGTCAATGGCAATTACGAGGTTTTTCATAAACACGCGGGATTGGCCATTGGCCCCGCAAGATTACGAAATCTTGGCCTTTTGCGCGGCCG
>JAKONR010000566.1 GCA_022701825.1 Hymenobacteraceae bacterium
CCGCAGCTGGTGGATGCTGACGCCGAACTTGCTGTCGATGTGGCCGGTCGAAATCTTGTAGTTGCCGCCCGCCTCGATGTGCGGGTTCAGGCGCACGCACACCGGGTACGAGCCGCCAAACGTGGCCCCAAAACGCTCCAGCAGCGAGAGGTTATCGATGTTGAGATTGACGCCGAGTTCCTTGGCCTCCACCAGCTCGCTGAAGGCCACGCTGTTGGGCGTGAAAAGAATATTTTCGGGCCGGAAACCCACGTGCAGGCCCAGCTTTACCTCGTTGATGCTCACGCAGTCGAGGCCCGCGCCTTCGGCCAGCAGCACCTTGAGCACGGCCACGTTGGTGAGGGCCTTGCAGGCGTAGAAAAACCGCGTGGGATGGCCGCTAAACGCGGCCGTGAGCTTGTGATACTGGGCCCGAATGGTATCGGCCTGGTACACGTAGAGCGGGGTGCCAAACTCGGCGGCGGCGGCCAGCAAGGCCGAAGTAGGAAGCGCAGACGACATAAAAGCGAATTAGAGCGGCCGCATGGCCGCCCCCAAAGGTACGGCCGCCCCCAAGCTTGCCCGGCGCGGCGCGGCCTGCCACCGGCCGCCGCCGCCCAAAACCTGCCCCCGGCACCGCTCCTGGGGAGGGCGCCGGGGGCAGGTTTTGGGCGGCGGCGGCTACCTACTTCACGATGGTAATCGGCCCGGTGTACGACTTGCCAGTGCCGAGCGTGATGATGTAGTAGTAGGTGCCAAAAGGCGCCGGCTGGCCATTCATGGTGCCGTTCCACTCGCTGCCGCGGGTGTAGTTCGAGGTTTCAAAAATCTTGGCTCCCCAGCGGTTAAACACGATGACGCGGCTGCTGGGGTAGGCCTCGATGTTGTCGATTTGCCAGGTGTCGTCGTCGTTGTCGCCGTTGGGGCTAAAGGCATTCGGAATGCGCACGTGCGGCAGCACCGTCACCGTGACCGTGCTGCGGCTGCCGCAGTAGCCCGACCCGGCCGTGAGCGTGTAGGTGGTCGTGACGAGCGGGGCCGCCACTGGCCGCAGCTGGTTGCCACTGCTGAACGTCAGTGTTGAGGCCGGCGCCCACACCACCGGGTAGCTGCCATCGGCCGTGCCCTCCAGCACCACCGACTCGCCCACCGTAATGGTTTTGTCCGGCCCCGCGCTTATTTGCACGGGCGGGTTGATGAGCACGGGCACGGCGTTGGACGTGGCGGTGGCGGGCTGCCCGCAGGCGTTGGTCGAGCGGATAGCCAGCGTCACCCGCTGCCCGTTGCGGAGCGTGGTGCTGGTAAAGCTGGCGCCGGTGGCGCCGGCCACGGGCACGCCATCTACCTGCCACTGGTACTGGGGGCTGGTGCCCACGTTGTGGGCCGCGTCGAGGCCAAATACTATGGGTGCTCCTGGGCACACCGGCAGCGCGGTAGAGGTCGAGATAACCACCGACGTAATCAGTACCGGCGTCAGGGCCACTCGCACGGTGGCAATGGCGGGGCCGCTGGCGCAAAAGCCGACGGTGGGCGTCATCACCACCCGCACCACGTCGCCGTCGGCCAGGGTCGAGCTGGTGTAGGTGGGGCCGGTGCTCACGGCCGTGCCGTTCACAAACCATTGGTAGGTAGGTGCATTGCCGGCATTGGTGGGCGTGGGCGTGAAGGTGAAAGGCAAGCCCGCGCACTGCGCCGGCTGCACCGGCAGCGCCACGGCGGGCACCAGCAGCGGCTGGGTGGTCACCTTCACCACGTTGGAGTAGGCCGCGCCGCAGTCGCCCGCCGTTACGCGCCGCCGGAAATACGTGGTGGCCGCCACTGGGCCGGGGGCGTAGGTCAAGGTATTCACGCTGCCGATACCCGTCCAGGTAATATTATCCGGCGACGACTCCCAGTGGTAGGTGTAGGTACCGTTGCTGCCCGTGGCGGCGGCCAGGTTGCTGAGCGGGGCCGGCACCGCGCCCGCGCACACCGTTTGGTCGGCCCCGATGGCGCCCGGCGTCACGACGGGCTGCACGGTCACGGCCACGGTGCCGGTGCTGGTGCAGCCGGTGGCGCTGGTCACGGTCAGGGTATAAGTTTGGACAATGGGCGCGCCCGTGGCGTTAGGGAGGCTCACCGTAGGGTTGGCCGCGCCGACGTTGCTAAGGCCGGTAGTTGGGCTCCAGCTGTAGGTGTAGCCCGCCACCGGGGCTGCCCCGAGCTGGCCCGTGCCGCCCGCGCAGTTGATGAGGGCCGCGCCCGCAGTGGCCACGGGCAGTGGGTTCACCGTCACCACGACAGTGCCGGTGCTGGTGCAACCCGCCGCGCTAGTTACGGTCAGCGTATAGGTCTGGCTGACAACGGCTGCAGTCGAGTTGGGAAGCGTCACGGTAGGGTTAGCGCTGGTAGCGCTGCTGAGGCCGGTAGTCGGGCTCCAGCTGTAGGTATAGCCCGCCACCGGAGCCGCGCCCAACGTGGCCGAGCCACCCGCGCAAAAGCTGACCGCCGCGCCCGCGCTAGCCACGGGCAGCGGGTTCACCGTCACGGCTACCGTGCTGGTGCTGGTGCAGCCCAGCGCGCTGGTCACGGTCAGGGTGTAAGTACGAATAACGGGCGCGCCGCTCGCGTTCGGCAGCGTCACGGTGGGGTTGGCGCTGGTAGCGCTGCTGAGGCCGGTAGTCGGGCTCCAGCTGTAGGTATAGCCCGCCACCGGAACCGCGCCCAACGTGGCCGAGCCACCCGCGCAGAAGCTGACCGCCGCGCCCGCCGCCGCCACGGGCAGCGGGTTCACGGTCACGGACACCGTACTGGTGCTCACGCAGCCCGCCGCGTTGGTTACGGTCAGCGTATAATTCTGCGTAATGGGCGCGCCGGTCGCGTTCGGCAGCGTTACGGTGGGGTTGGCGCTGGCGGCGTTGCTGAGGCCGGTAGTCGGGCTCCAGCTGTAGGTAGTGCCGGCCACGGCCGATGCCCCGAGCTGCCCCACGCCGCCCGCGCAGATGGCCACCGCCGCGCCCACGTTAGCCACGGGCAGCGGGTTCACGGTTACGACCACGGTGCGGGTGCTGGTGCAGCCAGTGGCGCTGGTCACGGTCAGCGTATAATTCTGCGTAATGGGCGCGCTGGTAGTGTTCGGCAGCGTCACGGTGGGGTTGGCGCTGGTGGCGCTGCTGAGGCCGGTAGTCGGGCTCCAGCTGTATCTATTGCCCGCCACGGCCGGCGCCCCGAGCTGGCCCGTGCCGCCCGCGCAGATGGCCACCGCCGCGCCCGCGTTGGCTACGGGCAGCGGGTTCACCGTCACGACCACGGTGCTGGTGGCCTGGCACCCGGTGGCCACATTGGTGGCCGTCAGGGTATAGGTCTGCGTAAGCGGCGCGCCCGTCGCGTTGCCGAGTGTTACGGTAGGCGTGGCGGCCGTGGCGCTGCTGAGGCCGGTAGTTGGGCTCCAGCTGTAGCTATTGCCCGCCACGGCCGGCGTGCCGAGCGAGGCGCTGCCGCCGGGGCACAGCGCCACGGCCGCCCCCGCGTTGGCCACGGCCGGCGCATTTACGGTAATCGTGACCAGCCCCGTGGCGGGGCAGCCGCTGCTCGCCGTACCTGTTACCGTGTAGGTCGTCGTTTGGCTGGGGCTGAGTAGAAACGGCCCGGCCCCGGTGAGCGGGGCCGCCCCGCCCGTAATGGTGTAGGGGGCCGTGCCGCCGCTCACGGCCAGCGTGGTGCTGCCGCCCTGGCAAATGGTTTGGCTGCCCGTGAGCGCCAAGGTCACGGCCGGGCTGATGGTCACGTTTTTAGTTACCTGTTCTACCAGGCAGCCGTATTGCGTAACGCCTTGGGCCTTAACAGTGCCCGCGCCGGCCGTGGGCCAGCTCACGGTTACGGGGTTGGCGGTGGGGCTGCCCACGATGGTGCCGCCCGTTACGGTCCACTGCACGGTGGGGGCGGTGCCGCCGCTGGCGGTGTAGGTTTGCACGGTATTCAGGCCGCACACCGATAGGGGACCCGCGATGGCGGTAGGCCCGGTGGGCCGCACCACCGTGATGCGCAGCACGTCGCCCACGGTTTTGCCGGCGCAGGCATCATCCTTCACTATCACCGTCACGTCGTAGGGCGTGGCGCGGGCATCGTTGCAGCCCGCCGCAAACACGAAGGTGCCCGTGGCAGGGCTGCCGGGGCTCGACATGGTGGCCGAGCCGGCGGGGTTGCCGGGGGCCAGCGTGCCGGGCTGGCCGTTAAAAGTGGCATTGTAGCCGCCCGCCCCGTCGAGCAGCACGCTGCTCAGGCTCATGGTGAGCGGGTGCCCGGCGGCCTGCGTGGCCGTGAGCGGCACCGTGAGCGTGCTGCCCGCCTCCATGGTAAAAGTGCGCGGCGTAGGCGCCACCAGGGCCGAGGTGGGGTGAATGGGCGCCACCGTATTAGGGCAGCTCACCACCACCAGCTGCATGTCGCGCCGCGTAACCCCGATGAGCACCTGCTGCCCCCCGATGGTGCGGTATTCCTTCACATCAATAGCCACCACAAACAGGCTGCCCAGCCCCGCCGTAGTGCGGTATTTGGCGATGCCGGTAGTCGCGTTGATGCGGGCATAGTTGCCGGCCGTGGTGCCCAGCGGCGTGGCGGCCGAGTACTGCAAGCCCGCGTAGGGCACCGGGTCGGGCGCTGGCAAAAAGCTCAGCGGCGGCACCGAGCTCACGTTGCCGTAGGGCTGGGCAAAGCTGTACTCCAGGCGGTCGCCGTCGGCATCCACGGCGTTGTTAAGAATGTAGGTCGTGTCGTTGATGCACAGGTTGGCCACCGCTTTCTCCACGAACACCGGCGAGCTGTTGGGCCGCGAGGGCGGAGCCAGCGTCGAGTATAGCGTCATATTCTGGGCGTCCGACGGGCTCTGAATGTTCGTGATACCCAGGTTGCGCGTAAAATCGGTCCACAGCGCGTAGTAGCCCGCCGTCGACGCCGGCAGGTTCACCGTGCCCACAAATTTTTGCAGCTGGTAGCTCTGCGAGTTGCCGGTGATGGTGCAGCCCGGCGGCACGGGCGGCGTAGTGCAGGCGTCAATCGACGTCTGCGGAATGCTCATGCTGCCGTTGTTGAGCGTCGCGTAGTTGGTGGCCGTCAGGTTTACCTGGGCACCCGTGGCCTGGTTATAAATGCCCACTACCGCCGCCGGCCGAATGGCCGCCGCGCCGCAGGTATTATAAATAATGACCGTAATCTCGTAGCGGTGAGGCGCGGCAGCGGGGCCGTTGGCGTTGAGGTAGCGGTACGTCATTTCGCCGCCCAGCAGGTGCGAGGCCTGGGCCGGCCGAATCCCACCCAGCAGCACCAGTAAAAGGACCAGCCACGGCAGGGGATTGAAATAGCGAAGTAGCGTTGTTGTCATAGCAAGTAGGTAGAAAAATGGCAGCGAGTGAGCAAGAAAAAAGAAGAAATCGGGGCAGAACCGGGCCGTGCCGGGCTATGGGCTGCGCGGTTGGCGCGCCTGGCAGCCTATTGCCAGCTAGTAGTCGAAAAAATCAGTCTGAAACAGCTAGCCCATTGGCGCGCAGTATCAGCGTTGTAAAGCTAAGCGGCAGAAGCACTCATATGGCGCTTTGCTAGTATAAAATAGCACTCTCGGCTCCGTCGTCGGCGGGAGTGCTTATAACAAAGCCAAGAAGCGATAACCGCTTGACCAAGCACCTGCTGCCGCTGAAAAGGTGAGCTTATATTAGCGCTCGCCGCCGCCGCTATTTTGGCGCCAGTTGCTTTCGCCTCAGCTACAAGCCCGTTGGCCCCGTGGGCGCGGGGCGGGCCGGCCTGCCCGGCGGGGCACTACCGCCCCGCGTGGGGCTGCGCCGTAGATAGGCTTTTCTCCCGTTATTATTTTTTAGTACGTATGCCCGATTTGCCCGAAGTGTGGCTGCGCGGCCCGCTGCCCCAGGTGCCGCCGCTGCTTCAGCCCGTGGCCCACGCCCTGCTGCAAGCCCGCGAGGAAGTAGCCCACTATTTGGCCGGTTTTCCGGCCGAAAAGCTGGCCGTGCGCCCGCTGGACCTGGCCTCGGTGGGCTTTCACCTGCGCCACCTCACGGGCGTGCTCGACCGCACCTTCACTTACGCCCGCGCCGAGCCGCTCAGCGAGGCGCAGCTCGCCTACCTCGCCGCCGAAGCCCAGCCGCCCACCCACCCCGGCGCGGTGGCCGAGCTGGTACAGGCTTTTCATAACCAGGTAGATGCCGCCCTCGCGCAGCTGACAGCCACGCCCGAAGCCACCTTGCCAGAGTGGCGCGGCGTGGGCCGCGCCCAGCTGCCCAGCACCGTCATCGGGCTGCTGGTGCACGCCGCCGAGCACACCACCCGCCACGTGGGCCAGCTGCTGGTAACCAGTAAATTACTCGCGGGCTGATGCAGACGTGGCGCTCGGTTATCGATTCGTATTGGGTGACCATTACATACCCGCTCACGCTGTGGCTGGCCGTGTACCTGGGCAGCGCGCTGGCCCGGCGCCGCTACCTGGCGCGCGGTTTGGCCTGGAAATCAATCGGCGTGGAGGGCGGCATTTTTGGCATGTTCGGGCTACTGCTCTCGTTCACGCTGGTGGCCTCGGGTACGGCCGTGAAGGCCCGCGACGCTACGGTGCACGCCGAGGCCAGTAGCATTGCCGAGCTGCACCGGCAGGCCAAGCTCTACCCGCCCGAATTGCGAATTTTGGTTGATAATTTTCTGCAAGCCTCGCTGGCCGAGCAGCTGCGCCACCCCACGCCCACGCCTGAAGAGTGCCTGGGCCTAGTGCGCTACTCCGAAACGCTGGGCCGCCACTTCGACCGCACCTTGCTAGCGTACCTGGCCCGGCAGCCCGCGCAGCAAAGCGCCGTGCAGCAGATATTTACGCTGGCCTCGGCCAAAAACGCGAACTACCTGGCCTTACTTTACACCTTTCGCGAGCGCACGCCGCGCACCATCCTGGTGGCGCTGGTGGGGTTGTCGTGGGTGATGGGCGTGCTCATCGGCTTCATGAACCGGATGCAGGACGCGCCCAGCCCGCTGGTGCCCGTGGTTTTCATCGTGACGGTGGCCGTGCTGGTCACTACCATCCGCGACCTCGACAACCCCGGCCGCGGCGTCGTCACGCCCGACTACGACGACCTGCGCCACGTGCAGGCCGTGCTGCGGGCAGACGGGCAATGAGCCTTGCTTATGAGCAAATAAGCATACAAAAGACGAGTCATGCTGAACGCCGTGAAGCATCTCTACCGCCCCGTTGAAAAGTATTGCAATGGGGCGGTAGAGATGCTTCACGGCGTTCAGCATGACGGACGTTTACCAGGATTAATAACGTCGCGGAAAGCATCAGAACCTACTGCTTCTTCGCCCGCTCGTATTGCACAGGCCAGGCCACGTCGGCACCCAGCTCGTGGGCGGCGCGCAGCGGGAAATATGGGTCGCGCAGCTCCTCGCGGGCCAGCAGCACCAGGTCGGCCTGCTCATTGGCCACGATGGCCTCGGCCTCGGCGGGCGTGGTGATGAGGCCCACCGCGCCGGTGGCGATGCCCACTTCGCGCCGGATGCGCTCGGCAAACTCGACCTGGTAGCCGGGGCCCACCGGGATTTTGGCGTGCGGCACGTTGCCGCCCGTCGAGGCGTCGATGAGGTCCACGCCGCGGTCGCGCAGCCAGGTGGCGAGCTGCACCGAGTCGTCGGCCGTCCAGCCGCCCTCGGTCCAGTCGGTGGCCGAGATGCGGACGACTACCGGAAAATCATCGGGCACCACTTGGCGCACGGCGGCCACTACCTCCAGCATCAGCCGGATGCGGTTTTCGAACGAGCCGCCGTAGGTATCGGTGCGCTGGTTGGAGAGCGGCGACAAAAACTGGTGCAGCAAATAGCCGTGGGCCGCGTGAATTTCGATGAGCCGAAAACCCGCCTGCACGCTGCGCTCGGCGGCGCTGCGGAAGTCGGCAATGACTTTTTTGAGGCCCGCCGCGTCGAGGGCCACCGGTGACGGGTAGCTGTCGCTAAAGGCCACGGCGCTGGGCGCCACGGTTTCCCAGCCGCCTTCGGCCACGGCGCCGTGGCCTTTCCAGGGGGCGTAGGTGCTGGCCTTGCGGCCGGCGTGGGCCAGCTGCACGCCCGGCGCGCAGCCCTGGCCTTCAATGAATTGATTGATGCGCCGCAGAAACTCCACGTGCTCATCCTGCCAGATGCCGAGGTCGTCGGGCGTGATGCGGCCCTCGGGCGATACGGCCGTGGCCTCCAAGATGAGTAGACCTGCGCCGCCCACGGCACGGCTGCCCAGGTGCACCAGGTGCCAGTCGTTGGCGAAGCCATTCTGGGCGCTGTACTGGCACATGGGCGACACCACGAGGCGATTTTTTAGGGTGAGGCCGCGGAGCGTCAGCGGCTCGAAAAGAGTAGGCAT
>JAKONR010000136.1 GCA_022701825.1 Hymenobacteraceae bacterium
AGTGGCCCTGCTCGTAGAGAATGGCGCTCCAGCTCACCCAGCCGGTAGCATCTTCGGGAGCTACCTCGGTAGCTTTCTCGTAGGCTTCGAGGGCGCTCACGATGTTGCCCACCTGGTTTTCGGCCGCACCCAGGGCCGTCCAGTACTCGCCGCTTTCGCCGTATAGCTCGATGGCCTTGCGGAAAAAGTGCAGCGCCTCAAACGGCCGCTCCTGCTCGACCAGCAGCACGCCCTGCCCAAACCACGCCTCGTCCATCTCGGGGTTCAGCTCCAGCGCCTTGCGGTAGTAGAGGCGCGCCTGCTCCCAGTTGCGCATCTTCTCGTAGCACTCGCCGATGTTGCACAGTGCCTCGTCGGTGGGCTCGCCGGCCGGGTAGCTCAGCTCAAATTCCTTGATGGCCTGCTCGTACTGCTGCTGGCACACGTAGGTATCGGCTAGCCAGTGGTGCGCGTCGTGAAAGTCGCCGTCGATGACGATGGCGTAGTCGAAGGCGGCCGCCGCCTGGTCGAATTTTTCCAGCCGGTAGTAGTACTGGCCCAGGTTGTACCAGGCCACGGCCGAGTACGGGTCGTCGTCGGTAAAGCGCTGGAAAAACTCTTCGTGCTCGACCAGCCGGTTGCTGGCTTCGAGGCAGTTGAGCAGCTCTTGCACCGTGGTTTCGTTGTCGGGGTGCAGGCGCAGGCTGTGCTTGTAGTGGCGGGCCGCGCTCTTGTATTTCTGCCAGCTCTGGTAGGCCAGGCCGAGGTTAAAGTGAATGTCTTCGCGGTCGGGGTTTTGGGCCAGCGCAGCCTGAAAAAAGCGCACGGCCTCGTTAAAATCGCCGCGCTGGGTAGCGATAATGCCGCGCGTCACGGCCACGTCGGCGTTGTCGGGGTCAAGGTTGGCGACGTTGGCAATCTGGCGTTCGGCTTCAGTATAGTCGCCGCGCATGGCCGAAATCTGGGCGCGGTCGATGAGCAGCTCGGTCGAAAACGGGTACTGATTCAGGGCTACCTCGCAGGCCTGCTGGGCCTTGTCAAAAGCGGCACTGGTTACATAGTAGTCAATAATGATTTCAAACTCTTCCAGGTCAAAAAAGGCGGTTTCATCGTGCGCCACCATGCGCTCGTAGCGGCGCACCGTGTTCTGCGCCGCTTTAGGGTCTTCAAATGATTCGTTCATGCGCATAAAAACACGAATTAATACGGGTTAGGGTAACAATTTAACGATAGCCGGCCACTAGGGCAAAGTAGGCAATAAGTGCGCCGAAGGGCCTTTGCCGCTGCCCTGCCATACGAAGCCAGTTAAAGGTTTTCTAACGCGCGATTTGCTAAGATACAACCGCTTGGGGCGCTTGCCAGTTCGTTTTCAGGCCCTGCGCGGCCCAGGCAATGGTTTCGGCCAGCGGCCGAAAACCTAAGCCCGTGGCTTGCTGGCTTTTGCGGGCGTCGTACTCGATGCGCTGCCGCCCGGCGCGGGCCGTGTCGCGGGTGATGAGCGGGCGCGCACCCGTGAGCACCGCCCGCCCGTGTTCGAGCCGCCAGATGATTTCGGCCATCCAGTCGGGCACCGCCACGGTGGGCGGCCGCCGGCCAAGCTCGGTGGCTACCCGGCCCAAAAAGGCGCCCAGCGGGCAGGTGCCTCCGCTAAGGATGTAGCGCTCGGGCGTGGGGCGGGCGGGCAGCTCCAGCACGAGGCGCAGCAGGTGGGCCACCACGTCGCGCACGTCCACGAAGTTGAGCAGGCCGCGGGTGTAGAAGCGGTGCTCATCGTGGGCATAGCGCAGCAGGCGGGTGCTGCTGCGGTGCCAGTCGCCGGGCCCCAGCACCACCGAGGGGTTGACGATGACGGCCGCCAGGCCCTCGGCCGCGCCGCGCCACACCTCCAGCTCGGCCAGGTACTTGCTGGTGGCGTAGGCCGGGTGGCTGGCGCCGAGGTCCCAGGTGGCCTTTTCGTCGACCAGCTGCACGGCATCGGCGGGCAGCTCGGCGGCGGGGGCGGCCGGTGGCCCCAGCGCGGCCACCGACGACACGTAGCCCAGCCGGATGCCTGGCCGCGCCAGGCAGGCGTCGACTACGGCGGCCGTGCCTTCCACGTTCACTTGCAGCAGGGCGTCCTCGTCCTGCGGGGCGTAGGATACCAGCCCCGCGCAGTGGAAAACGTGGGTTACGTCAGGCGCAATAGCGGTGCCCAAAAGGCTGGTATCGAGTAGGTCACCGGCTACCCAGTCTACGCCGGGCGGGCCGGTGGTGGGCACGGGGCCGCGGTGCAGGGCGCGCACTTCCAGCCCTCGCGCCCGCAGCTCGCGCAGCAAAAAGGAGCCAATCAGACCAGTGCCGCCGGTTACAAAAATCATAGCGTGAGCGAGTTGGGCGTGGGGCCGGGGTGGCTCATAGCGTGCTGTTTAGCAAGGGCAGCGCCAGCAACTTGTGGAAGTAGCCCGAGCGAATGGTTTTGCCACCCAGCGCGGCCGTGTGGCGCAGGTGGTGCGTGTCGGTGCCCACAAAATCGACGAGCCGCTCGTCAATCAACTGCTCGGCCACGCGGCGGGCAGTGGGCGAGTAGTAGCCCGCCAGCGAGTTGAGGTTGAGCTGCAGCAGTACCCCAAACTCTTCGCGCAGCTTGCGGATTTCGGCCAGGCGGCCGTAGAAATACGTGTAGCGCTCGGGGTGGGCCAGCACCGGCTGGTAGCCCGCCGCCTTTAGCTCGAAGATGGTGGCTTGCAGGTTGAAAGGCTCGTTCATGTACGAGGTTTCGAAGAGCAGGTACTTGCGCTCGCCGCCGAAGCTCAGCAACTCGGTGCCAGCGGCCAGTTTTTGGCCCAGCCACTCGTCGAGGTAGTACTCGGCGGCGCATTCGAGCTGCACGTCAGCGAGGCCGGCGGCGGCGGCGGCGGCCCGCAGCTCGGCCAGCGCCGCCCGAATGCCCTCGGGCGTGTTCTTGTAAAAATCGCCCATGACGTGGGGCGTCATTATCAGCTTGCGAAAGCCCAGCTCGCGCAGCTCACGCAGCAGCTCCAAGCTGTGCGTCACGGTCTCGGCGCCATCGTCGAGGCCCGGCAGCAGGTGCGAGTGCATGTCGGTGTGCAGGCTGGCCAGCGGCGGGCCCGCCTGGCGCGAGCCCGCCCCGGTGGTAGCAGGGCCACCCAACAAGCGCTGCCAAAATCCGCTAATACTCACTTAAATAGCTACTTAACTTGGATTAACTAAAAATGCCTTTTATCTTTTGGGCCAGGGTTTTGGGCTGGGTTGGCTCTTCGTAGTAGCCCATGCCGTAGCTGCCGTAGCCATACCCGTAGCCGTAGCCGTAGCCATACCCGTAGCCGTAGCCCGCGTTGGCCTTGGCATCGTTGAGTATCGTGCACATCTTGGTAAACTGGTTGTTGCTCATCATCCGGTTCAGGTTTTTGAGGAACGCCTTGCGCGAGTAGTTGGCCCGCGCAATGTAGATGGGCACGTCGGCCTTGCGCATGATGAGGATGCCATCGGTGACGAGGCCCACGGGCGGCGTATCAATCAGGATAACGTCGTAGGTGCGGTGCAGCTCGGCCAGCATCTGGTCGAAGCGCGGACTCAGAATCAGCTCCGAGGGGTTAGGCGGCGTGGGCCCGGCCGAGATAAAGTCCAGCGACTCGATGCTGGTGTGCTGAATGCATTCGGCCACCGTGTGCCGCTCGATGAGGATGGTGCTGATGCCGCGCACGTTTTCGGTTCCAAAAGCCAGGTTTACCTTGGGCTTGCGCATGTCGAGGTCCAGGATAACGACGCGCTGCCCCGACAAGGCAATGATGCCGCTCAGGTTGACGGCCACGAAGGTTTTGCCCTCGCCCGAAATGGTGGACGTAATCGAGATAATGCGCTTCTTGCCCGCCGGACTGATAAAATCGAGGTTGGTGCGAATCGAGCGAATGGCTTCCGAAACCGACGATTTGGGATTCTTGTCCACTATCAGGCGCGACACTTCGAGCTTTTCCTTGTCATAGGTCGGGATGACGCCCAGCACCGCCGCCCGCGTGCCGCGCTCCAGCTCCTGCACGCTCGTGATGGTGTTGTGCATCAGGTAGCGCGTCGCAATCAGGCCCAGGCCCAGCGCCAGCCCGCTGGCCAGCCCAATGGCGTACACCAGCATCCGCACCGGCGAAATGGGTTCGCTGGGCGGGTAGGCGGGCGACAGAATCTGGAAATCGGCCGTGGTGCCGGCTTGCTGAATGCTAAACTCCAGCTTCCGGTTCAGCAACTGCTGGTAGGTGTTTTCGTACAGCTGCAGGGGGCGTTTCAGGCGGTCTTGCTCGGTGGCCAGGTCGGGCATGGTTTGCAGCCGGGCATTCAGGGCCGCGTCCTGCTTGTCGAGGCGGGCCAACTGCTGCCGCAGCAGGGTCTGGTCGCGGCGCAGCTGGCGGTCCAGCGCATCGCGGGTTTCCTGCAGGCTGGTTTGGGCGCGCTGCACGGCCAGCGTCTTATCGGTTTGCGAAAGCAGCGTGAGGCGTAGCGCCAGTTGCTGGGCATCGAGGTCGTTGAGCAAGCCGCCCAGCAGCGGGTCGTTGATGTCGGCCAGCCCCGGCAGGTTGTCAGTCACCTTTTCGTTGTCGGCGTGCAGCAGCTGGCCCCGCGCTACCATGCCCTGCACTTCATCGAGCAGGCGCAGGTTTTGCAGCAGCTTTTCGCGGGCCTCCTGCTGCGTTTCGAGCCGTTCCTTCAGCGCGCTGATGTCCGACTTCACGTCGTAGCTCTTGCTGCGGCGCGCAAAGTCCTTCTGGTTTTCTTCGGCCGTGCGCAGCCGCCGGTCGTTTTCCGCAATCACCCGGTTCACGTAGCTCAGAGTCGAATCGCTGCTCTGCTTTTTGCTGGCCAGCTTCTCTTTCAAATACACCGTGTCAATGTTATTGACGATGTGGGCGGCCTTGGCGGCGTTGTTATCAGTAAATGATATCTGAATGGTGTTGGCATTGGGGTTCACCACCGTTACCTCCATGTTGCGGTCGAGGTAGCCGTTGATGGCACCATCGTCGAGCATCGTAAAGCTGTAGGGCGGGTTGTCGCCCGTGGGCAGCGTGCGGCCGGGCACGGCTTCCAGCAGCAGCTCCATGCCCGGCAGGCTCACCCACTTGCCGATGGGGTAGGTGCCGTTCAGGTCCTGGCCGTGCACCTTGGCACTCAGTTGGTACTGGCCCGCCGCCGGAAAGCTCACCTGAAACTTGAGGCCGTACAGGCTTGGGTCGGCCACCTTGTGGCGCACCCGAAAAGGGGCCGTGTTGTAGAGCTCATTTTCGAGCACCGTGCCCTGCACGTAGTAGTTAACATCTAGCGCCAGGCGCTTTTTGAGGTTGGTATAGGTCAGGTTAGATTTGATAAGCTCAACCTCGCCGGCCAGCTGCTGGCCCGGCCCCACGCCCTCGCGCTTCAGGGCACCGGCAAACCCCACCTTTTCGGCCTCCGAGCGCTCGTCGAGCTTGAGCAGCGAAGCAGCCTTGTACACGGGCTTGGTGTAGCGCAAAAACAGCCACGAGCCCGTGACGCCCAGCCCCACCAGCAGCAGCACCCACAGCAGGCTGCGCCGGGCCACCAGCGCCAGCGTCGCCGTGTCGAAGCCGCCGCCCAGGTCTTCATCATCGGCGGCCTGGGCGGCGCCGGTAGGTGGCAGCTGGCTCGTGCCCTCCCCGGTGGCCCGGCGGATAAGCTCTTCCAGCTCAGTATTTTCGCTTAATGCCATAAAATATAATTCCTCGAGTGTAGCGGATAGGGCCAGGTAATCAGCGAAAGCGTAGCAGGGCGGCGGTTATCTGTTTTGGCGGGCAATGGTAATGAGCGAGAACACGACGCTGACTGCCCCGAGCAGCGTGGCCGCCGCCGAAAACACCGGTCCGGCATCGGTGAGGCCTTCGAGGAAGCGGCGGCGCACCGGCTCGATGTACACGATGTCGTTGGGTTCCATCTGCAGGTTGGCCCGCCGCATTCCCTCGATGGTACTTAAATTAATTTGCTCAACCTGCGGGTTTTTCAGGTCTCCCCGAATAATGCGAATGTTAGAGGTTTTGCCGCCGTAGCGGTACACGCCGTTGCTACCACCGCCGCCGCCGTTGCCACCATCTACTCCTCCCGACAACGCCAGTACCTCCAAAAGATTCATATTGTCGTTGGCCAGCGGCACTACCTGGCCCGCTGCCCCCAGCACTATCACGCGGTTGTTGGTCACGCGGGTCTGGATAAACGGCTCGGTATAGTACGGGCTGTAGCGCACTTGCAGCACGCTGTCGGCCTCGTGCAGGGTCAGGCCGCCCACGCGCACCTGGCCCACCACGGGCAGCGCGGCCGTGCCATCGGCCTGCACCAGTATCTCCAGGCCCGAAGCGCTGGCATTGGCGCCCGTGCGCGACACCGTGCCGCCGCGCGAGGCGGAGCTGGTGCGGGGCGAGAGGCTAGGCTGCTGCCCGGCGGGTGCGCCCAGGCCCAACTCGCCGTTGGGGTCAATGATGCGCTCGCCCTTGTTGGTGTAGATGCGCAGGTCCAGAAAATCGTTGGGCTGGATGCGGTAGTTGCGGTCGGTGCGGTTCACGGCCACGCGCAGCTTGGCCGTGTCAATGCGGTTGCCCTTTTCATCCGTCAGTCTGAATAAAACGCGCTGATTGTAGTAGCGGTTAGACGCGCACGAAGAAAATAAAAGCAGCCCCGGCAGGCACAAAGCCAGGCAGCGGAGCAAAGTCGTGCGAACGAGGGAAGGAGTCAACGGCGTAAGAATAAAGCCAGCGAGTGCCTCTTTCTGAGGCCGGCAGGAACCTAAAAAGTCTCAAAAGTAACTTATATAAAGCAGCCTTTCCAATTTCACGGCTAGCGCTTACCTGGCCAGCGCGTTCAGCTTCGGCTTTTCGGGGGTATTTTTGCTTAGCAAAAACCCTGCTACGCAAGGCGGCGCTTCACACTCTCCTCACCCTACCCACCCAAATTTCTTTATGGAAGCTACCGTAGCGACCGAAAACCAGGCCATGATAGCGCAGATGGTGCGCGACTTTGGCCAGCAGCACATCAAGCCCCACATGATGCGCTG
>JAKONR010000046.1 GCA_022701825.1 Hymenobacteraceae bacterium
TCGATGCCCGAGAGGCGGAAAATGCCGCGCTCGAGCGGGGCCAGAAAATCGAGGGCGTTCTTGTTGCCCTGAAACACGTTGGCCAGAAACCGGCCCAGCGGCAGGGCCAGCAGCAGCGTGAGCCCAAAGGTGACAACAATCCCCAGTAAACCAGTAGTCATGACAGTAATTCGAAAGAGAAAAAACGGCTAGAAGCGCTCGGGCTTCAGGAGCACGTACACGAGGTAGCCGAACACGGCCAGCGATAAGGCAAAGAGGGCAATCATCATAGCACGAAGCAGTTAGATGTTATCAAAAAAATCGACTGACTTGTAGAAGAGCCAGAAGCCGGCCAGGCCAGCGGCCGTGAGCAGCGGAATCATCAGCGCGGGGGTCATAAGAGAAGGGGAAGTAGAAAAAGGCGAGCGAAGCCGCCAGCGGCGGCGATGCCAGCAGTAGAGCAAAGGCCGGCCCCGGGAGCGGGCCACCACGCCTTCCTATTCATAACTACTTGTTGTACAATGTAAAAATTTTTCAACAGGCGGAAAACCGGGCCAGCGCCGGGTGGGGACACCGTAGCGTTTTGCTAGGGGGCTAGTGCAGAATGCTAGCCGGGCTAGCCATTTAGGGCAGCATGGTGGTGTGGGGGTGGCAGTAGGCTTGGTACAGCTGCTGGGGCATGAGCTGGTGGGCCAGGTGCAGGTGGGCGGTGCTGCCATCGAGGTGCAGGCCGTGCAGGTACACGTTTTCGATGGCGTGGGCGAGGTAGCGGTCGGCGTGGCGCAGCAGGCTGTCGGCCACGGCAAAGCAGTGGCGCAGCACGGCCAGGTGGTCTTCGCGCAAGGCGCGGCGAGTGAAGGCGGCAAAGCAATCGAGCTGGCGGTACACGCTGTGCAGCATAGTAGGGGCGTGCAGCTCGGCCGCCAGTTCCGGAAATTCGGAGGCGAGCAGGTCGGCCGTTTCGTGGGCAGTCATGGGGCAGGAGGTACTAATCGGCGCCAAGTAGCTGGCGGTAGCGCTCCTTATTCAAGGCCGGTGCCAAGGCGCGTGCCGCGCGTTGGTCGTTAATCAATAAATTGACTAGTAATAACTTGTGGAGCTATGCTGCTTGGTAGGCAGTGGTGTGAAACGCACGCGGCCCTAGCAAAACGCTAGGGCCGCGTGCGTTCTGCTAGTCAGCCGCAGCGACCAAAAGTGGCTTTGCGGGCAGATAGAGGCCTTTTGGGATGCTGGCCTTAAGTTGGCAAGCCGTGGCGCGGCCCGGCCGCCAGTGGCGGGGCCAGCCCGCTATGTCCGACTTACTCGCCGCAATCACGACCGCTGCCCAGGCGTACTACGCCCAAACCAGCCACTTCCCGCTCACCGCCACCGACTTCCTCGACTGGTTGGATTCACTTCCCGCCGCCCGCCGGGCCGACGTGCTGGCCCGCGGCTTCACCACCAGCCAGGCCGAGCCCGGTTTTCTGCGCTGGTGCCTGGAGCTGCGCGGCTACTCCATGCGGGAATTTATGGCCGAGCGGTTATCGGTGAAGGCGTATGAGCTATGGCTCGCGCGCTGCCAGCGCGGTAATGATTGGCTGACTCACACTAGTGGTCGCCTAGCCAGCGAATAGCTAAAAGCTGTTATGCTTGCCTGCGTTCAGCAGAGCCGCACGTTAAGCTTGCTTAGGCTTCTTGCCTCCTCTGCTCACAGCCCGTACTCCTGAATCTTCCGGTACAGCGTGGTGTGGGCGATGCCCAGCACCCGCGCCGTAGCCGCTTTATTGCCCCCGCACTCCTGCAAGATGCGCTGGATGTGGTGTTTTTCAGCGTTGCGCAGCAGGCGCGGGTCGTTGTCGGCGGGGTCGGCCGGGGCTTCGGGCGGCAGGGCGGCGGGCGGGCCAATCTGGGCTTCCAGCGCGGCCAGCTGTATTTCCAGGGGTAGGTCGGCGGCGGCCAGGGGCTGGCCGGGCGGCGTGAGAATGCTGGCGCGCTCCAGCACGTTGCGCAGCTCGCGCACGTTGCCGGGCCAGGCGTAGGCTTCGAGGGCACGCAGGGCCTCGGGGCCGATGAGCAGCGCGCGCTGCCGCAGCTGAGTGGCAAAATACTGGGCGAAATACTCGGCCAGCACGGGCACGTCGCCGAGGCGGTCGCGCAGGGGCGGAATAGTGAGCACCACCACCGAGAGCCGGTAGTACAAATCGAGCCGGAAATGGCCCGCGTCGGCCTCCTGCTTGAGATTGCGGTTGGTGGCGGCCACCACGCGCACGTTCACGCGGGTGGGCTTGGAGTCGCCGAGCTTGGTAAACTCGCGGCTTTCGAGGGCGCGCAGCAGCTTGGCCTGCGCCTCGGGGGCCAGCTCGCCGATTTCATCCAGAAAAATGGTCCCGCCGTTGGCTTCCTCAAACAAGCCCTTCTTATCGATAGTGGCCCCCGTAAAAGCCCCCTTTTTGTAGCCAAAAAGCTCACTTTCCAGCAAATCCTTGGGAAAAGCGCTGCAATTGACGGCCACGAAGGGCTTTTGCTGGCGCGGGCTGGCGTAGTGAATGGCCTGGGCAAACAGCTCTTTGCCCGCGCCGGTGGGGCCTTCGAGCAGCACCGTGGCCTCGGTGAGGGCCACCTGCTGGGCGGTGCGCTTCACCTGCTCCAGGGCGGGCGAGTGGCCTATCATCTCGGCAAAGCTGTACTGGCCGCCCACCTTCTTTTCGAGGTCGGCCACGCGGCGGCGCAGGCGGGCTTTTTCGGCGGCGCGGTCCACCACCACCACCAGGCGGTCGTCGGCGTCGCCTTTGGCGAGGTAGTCGAAGGCGCCTTCCCGCATGGCGCGCACGCCGTCGGCAATGGTGCCGTAGGCCGTCATCAGGATAACCTCGGCCAGCGGGGCCAGGGCGCGGTAGCGGGGCAGCAAGTCGAGGCCGCGCCCGTCGGGCAGCTTCACGTCGGAGAGGATGACGCTGATGTCGGCGGCGTGGTCGGCGAGCAGCGCCAGGCCCGCGTAGGCGGTGGCGGCTTGCAGCACAGTATAGCCTTCGAGCTCCAGGGTGCGGGCCACGGCCAGGCGCAGCATTTCCTCGTCGTCGATGAGCAGAATAGTAGTGGCAGACATCGGGAAGGGCGGCTAAGCAGTAGACTGGTCGTGCTGCTTACCGCACCGCTAAGCTAGTGCGGCGGCCCGGCCCGGCCCCCCGCTGCCAGCCCTCCGCTCAGGCAGGTTTTGGGCTTAAGCCACTGGCTTGTAAAACCTTGCTCCAAACAGAAAAATGACGACGTAGCAAACGATGGGCAGGTAATAAGCCGTCGCCACGTCGTGGTTGGCCACCAGCCCCATGAGGGGCGGAAAGACGGCCCCGCCCACCACGCCCATCACGATAAACGACGAGCCCTGTTGAGTGCGCGCCCCCAAGTCTTTGAGGCCCAGGCTAAAGATGGTAGGAAACATGATGCTAAAGAAGAAATTAACCAGCAGCAGCGCGCTAAACGAAACCCAGCCGTAGCTCTGCGCCACTACCAGGCACATGGCGATGTTGCCCAGCGCAAAAACCGCCAGCAGCTTATTGGGCGCGATAAAGCGCATGAGGAAGGTGCCCACGAAGCGCCCCACCATCATCAGCACCATGCTCAGGGCGAAGAAATAAGACGCCTTTTCGGCGGCCAGCCCCATTTTCTCGACGCCGTAGTTGATGAAAAACGCCCAGGTGCCGCCCTGCGCGCAGGTGCAGAAAAACTGCGCCACCACGGCCCACACAAAATGCGGGCGCTGCCACAGGCTGCGGCCGGCCGCCAGGGCGGCGGGCGTGGTGGGCACGGCGTAGGCATCCAGCTCAGCCTCAGCGCCGTGGGCATCCTGCACGGGTGGCACCTTCACGAAGGCAAACGCCACCGCGATGGCCAGAATAACGGCCCCGATAACTTGGTAGAGCAGCTTTACCGAGGCCAGGTCGTTGGAGTGCGCCTGCCCGCTGCGCAAAATGAAATAGCCGCCGATGAGCGGCCCCAGCACCGCACCCAAGCCATTGAAGGACTGCGCGAAGTTGATGCGCTGGTCGCTGGTGCGGGGCTCGCCCAGCCCGGCCACGAAGGGGTGCGCCACGGTTTCGAGGGTGGCCAGCCCGCAGGCCAGCACAAACAGCGCCACCCGAAAAAAGCCGAACGAGCCGGCATTGGCCGCCGGCACAAACAGGAACGCCCCCGCCGCGTACAGCCCCAGCCCGAGCAGCACGCCGCGCTTGTAGCCAAAGCGCTTCATAAAAAGCCCCGCCGGAATACCCATCACGGCATACGCCCCAAAAATGGAAAACTGCACCAGCCCCGACTGCGCCTTGCTCACGTGCAACACGTGCTGGAAGTGCCGGTTGAGCACGTCGCCCATCGTGATGGCGATGCCCCAGAGCATAAACAGCGACGTGACGAAAACCAGCGTGACGAGGTAGCGCCGCTCGGTGAAGCGCGCGGCCGCAGCCGGCGCGGCGGTAGAAAGGGTGGGTTGCATGAAGTAGCGTAAGTGGGTGGGGTGGGTAAAATTAGCTGTTCCCAGGGAGTTAACTTAAAACTAAGCTTTAATTAAATGGCCGCCGGGTAGCGTTGTACGGGCCGGCTTTTGGACGCTGATGCGGCAGCGCAGCCAGAAGCCTATAGGACATCGGCAAGCGCGATTAGCGGCCGGCGGCCAGGCCGGGCGGTTGGTTTTTGGGCTGGCTGGCCCACTGCCGGGCGGGCGCGGCCTGCAAGTCGATTTCCAGCCGGCCACCTTGCGCCAGGTCGGCGTGGTGCAGGTAGTTCAGGGCGTAAGGCTTGCCGTTCCAGCGCACCCCGGCGATGTATGCGGCGTCGGGGGTCGGTTTTTTAGCGATGATTTCCAAGGTCTTGCCATTCTCCAGCCGCAGCGTAGCGTGGTCGAAGAGGGGCGCGCAGAGCAGGTATTCGTCCGAGGCGGGGTTGAGCGGGTAGAGACCCAGGGCGGCAAAAACGTACCAGGCCGACATCTGGCCGGCGTCGTCGTTGCCGCTCAGGCCGCCGGGGCCGTCGGTGTATTCCTCGGCCAGAATGCGGCGCACAGCGCGCTGGGTTTTCCAGGGCGCGGCGGTGTAGTTGTACATAAACGGGATTTGGTGGCCCGGCTCGTTGCCGTGCCAGTACTCGCCCCGGTCGAACAGGCTGTCCAGCTTGGCCTCCAACCGGCCCGGACCGCCCAGGAGCCGGGCCAGGCCCGGCACGTCGTGCGGCACGTAAAACGTGTACTGCCGCGGCGTGCCCTCCGTGATGTAAGTTTCGCGCACATCGGGCCGAAAGGGCGTGTGCCAGCGCCCATCCGCGGAGCGCCCCCGCGCCAGCCCCCTGGCCGGGTCGATGACCTTTTGGTAAGCCAGCGAGCGCTTTTGCAGCGCCTGGTAATCAGCCGTTTTACCCAGGCCTTTGGCCACCTGCGCCAGCGCGTAGTCGTCGAAGCCGTATTCGAGGGTGCGGCTCACCTGCTCCATCTTGTGAAATGCTTCTTTAACGCTGTCTTCCAGCGGAATGTAGCCGTATTTTAGATAGGAGGGAAGGGCGCGGCGGCCTTTGCCGTCTAGGTATTCGGCGGGGGTGGGCTGGTCGAAGGCGTTGCGGCGCATGAGGCGGTAGGCCGCGGCCACGTCGTAGCCGCGCAGGCCGCGCACGTAGGCCGAGGCGATGAAGGCCGTGCCGTGGTCGCCAATCATGGCGGCGGTGTAGCTGTTCCAGCACGGGAAAATGGGCAGCCAGCCGCCCTGCTGGCCCTTCAGTATCATGGAGTTGACCAGGTCGTTGCTTAGCTTGGGCCGTAGCAGCTCCAGCAGCGGCAGCTGCGCCCGGTAGATGTCCCACATCGAAAAATCGTCGTAGTAATTGCCCTTAGCAAGCTTCAGCAGCCGGGCATTGCCGCCGAAAGCCGGGTAAGTGCCATCCACGTCATTAAACAGGCGCGGCTGCTGCAAGCTGTGGTAGAGCGCGGTGTAGAACACGCGCTTGTCCTGCTCGCGGCTGGTTTGCACCTGCACCTGGCCCAGCGCGGCCTGCCAGGCGGCCCGGTTTTGGGCCGCCAGCCGCTCAAAATTCCAGCCCAGAATCTCGGCTTTTAGGTTCGCTTTGGCCCCGGCCAAGCTGCTGAACGAGGTGCCTACGCGCAGCCGCAGCGTGTCGCCTTTTTTCACTTTAAAACCCAAAAAGGCGCCGATATCGGGCTGGTTCTGAATGCTAACGGCGGCCGTGGCGCGCCCGCCGCCGTAGGTGCCGCCGCGTCCGCCGCGCCGCTGCACCTGCACCACAAAATGCCCCCCAAACCCCGCCGGCTGCCCCCAGCCCTGGTAGATGCGGTGGGCCGGATTAAAGCCCGAAATCTCGCTGGTTTGCGCATTCACCCGCATCGTGCCCTGGCCCTGGTCGCTGTTGGGCGTCACCAGCACGTACAGGCTGTCGTCCTTGGCCGCCACGATTTGCAGCAGGCCGCAGCGGGCGGTGGCCGTCATTTCTACGCTGAGCTGGTACCGGGGCAGCGCCACGCGGTAGTAGGCCGGCGTGGTCGTTTCGCGGCGGTGCGAAAAGCCAGCGGCGTAGGCCTTGGCATCGGTTCGGAGTCGGCCCGTGATGGGCATAATCGTCACGCTGCCATAGTCTTGCGTGCAGGAGCCACTGAGCCAGTGGCTGCCCCGAAACCCGCTGAGCAAGGTGTCGGCGTAGTAGTAGGGCGCCACGCATTTAGTCTCGGTAAGGCGCGTTTGGGGCGTCCACTGCGTCATGCCAAAAGGCCGGCCCACGGCCGGCACCGTGTTGGCCAGGTGCTCGGTGGTGGCCTGCCCGTGCTTGGTAGACGAGGCCGTGGTGCTGGCGGCCGTGCCCGCCAGCGGCTGCACGTAGCGCACCACGTCAGGGGCTTTTTGGGCGTGGGCTATGAATGGGAAGGCCAGCAGAATTAGGATGCCCAGACGTGGAACCTCACCCCCTAGCCCCCTCTCCAAAAAAGAGGGGGAACTAGTTTTTAGTTCTAGACTAGAATTAGAAACTAGTCCCCCCTCTTTTTTGGAGAGGGGGCTAGGGGGGGAGGTCCACGGGCGGCGAGTGTCACGTAACATATTCATCATTACGCTATTTGTGCCCGCGCACCAGCGTCGCCTGCTTCGCCGCGCCCGGCAGGCTCACCTGCTGGCGCGTCACGCCCACCACGTCGTTGAGCACCAGTGTGGGCTGGGTGGGCGCGGTGGGCACGGTTACTTTTTGCAGGGTCAGCTTCTGCACGTCGTCAAACAGCAAAGCCGGACGATAATCGGCGCCTTTGGTTTGAATACGCACGTTTTTGAAGGTGATGTTCGAGGCGTGGCGCGTGTAGAAGCCGTAGCTCGGTAGCTCGCCAAACATCGAAAACTCGGGGTAGCCGGGGGCGCGCTCGGGCACGCGGGCCAGCGAGTCGAGGCCGCGGTGGGCCACGGCGGGGCTGTTGCCGCCCACGTAAGTGAGGTCGATGTTTTCGAGCGTCACGTCCTGCACCGGGTGGCCGGGCAGCCCCACGATGCTAGAGGGATTGATGTTGTGCGCCTCTTTAAACACCGGGCCTTCGAGCTCGTAGCCCTTATCGGGCTTGTTGAGCGGGATTTCGGCCTTCACGTTGCCGATGTACACGCGGCGCAACACGCCGGGCGCGGCGCCCCGGCGGTGGCCCAGGCGCAGAAAAATGGCGTTGCCGGTGTTGGTAGCCACCACGTTGCGAATATCAATGTCCTCCAGCTTGCCCCCATCCACGGCTTCCAGCGCGATGGCCGAGCGGAAGGTGTCGTACACTTTCAGGCCATCGACCCGAATGTTCTTAAAGTCGCCCCACGAGGCGGTGCCCAGCTTGAAGCCGCTGGCGCTGCTGCGCACCGTGCAGTTGCGGATGCTGATGTCCTCGCAGCGGCTATGCAGGTTTTCCGACTTCAGGCAGATGCCATCATCGGCCGCGTCAAACGTGCTGTTGGTCAGCGCTACGCGCTGGCAATCAACGAGGTCGATGCCATCGTTGTTCCAGTACGCCGTACTCTGCACCTTAATGCTGTCGAACTTCATATCGCTGCAATCGCGGTACACCTGCACCCAGCAGGCCGCGTCCTTGAGGGTAACGCCCGTCACGCGCACCTGGCGGCAGTTGGCGAATAGCACGATAAACGGCCGGCTGTTTTCCAGCGGGCGCTTCACCTGCCACTCCGGGTCTTGCAGCCGGTCGGCGCGC
The DNA here is from genome assembly GCA_022701825.1 of Hymenobacteraceae bacterium. Lineage (GTDB taxonomy): Bacteria > Bacteroidota > Bacteroidia > Cytophagales > Hymenobacteraceae > Hymenobacter. Next base: position 8,174 of record JAKONR010000046.1, read on the forward strand.
AGCAGGGCCAGCAGGTCCTGCACCACTTCGCGCCCGCGCCCATCAATGGTACCCTGGCCCGTGATGGCAATGTCCTGCTGCCCCACGGCGGTGAGCAGGGCGTTGGTTTGCAGCTTTTGGGTGCCGTAGTCGAGGCGGTGCGTGCTGCCGAGCAGGGTGGCGCCCCGGTCTAGGTGCAGCTCCGTGTGCGAGGGCAGCAGCAGCGGCCCGGTCACGAAGCGGCCGGCGGGCACCACTACCCGGCCGCCCTGCGCGGCGGCCTCATCCAGAGCATTTTGAATAAAGACCGTGTTGTCGGTTTGCCCGTCGCCCTTCGCGCCGTAGGTGGTGATAGTCAGATTTTTGCGTTGGGCGGCTGCGGCCAGTGGGGCGAGTAAGGCCAGGGTCAGGAGGATTTTGGGCAGCATAAAGGCGGGTGGGTGAGGCGCGGCGGCTCAGTATTAGTTGATTCGATTTGTTTTTAGATATGGGCTGCCACCCAGACGCGGGCGCCTCACGAGACCCCTATGGGGCCGGCCCCATAGGGGTCTCGTGAGGCGCCACGCCTGGCGAGCCCAGCCCTAATACCCCGGATTTTGCGTGTACAGCCCCGGCACGGTCGTCAGCTCATTCTGCGGCACGGGGTAGATGATGAAATTGGCCTGGATGGGGCTCATGCGCTTCTTCACGTCATCGACGGCCTGCCAGGCCGCTATGGTACTGAGCACCAAGCCTTCTCGCACCAGGTCGTGCCAGCGCAGGCCCTCGCCCACGAACTCGCGGCGGCGCTCCTCCATCAGTTGCGGCAGGGTGGTGCCCGACACCGTGCCCGTGAGGCCGGCGCGGGTGCGCACCTGGTTCATGATGGCATCGACGTCGGCCTGGGTGCCGCCCGCGCCGTGCAGGATGCACTCGGCGCGCATCATCAGCACGTCGGTGTAGCGGAAGACGATGAAATTGATGGGCCAGTCGAAGCGCGTGACGCCGCGCAGGCTGGGATTCAGGTACTTGGTGATGGTGGGCCGCATTTCGGTGTAGCCCGTGAGGTTGGTGTAGCTCAGGATGAAGCTGGAATTTTTGCGCAAGTCGCCGGCCGGGTACGAACTGATGAGGTTGTTAGAAGCAAAGCGGGCCTCGGGCGAGCCCGACGAATACGGGATTTTTAGGGTCGTAAACAGGTCGTCCGACACCAGCTGGCCGGGGAAGGAAGCCCCCGCATTCAGGCCGCCGCTGATGTACTGCACGTCAAAAATCACCTCCGAATTGTTCTCGTTGGTGTACGAGAAGATGTTGGCGTAATTCGCTTGCAGCGAGTACTTGTTGGTGGCAATCACCTGGTTGAGCAGCGCGGCGGCCTGGGCGTATTCGTTGGTGGCCAGGCCGGGGCCTTCGATGCCGTAGGTCGGTCCCGAGCGCGTCATATACACCAGCGCGAGCAGGGTTTTGGCCGCGCCCGAAGTAGCCCGAAACACGTTGCCGGAGCCCGTGTACGACACGGGCAGGGCCGCCGCTGCGGTTTGTAAGTCGCTGATGATAAGCTTATACACGTCGGCCACCGGGCTGCGGCCCACCTTGGCGGCCTCGGCCGCCGACAGCGGCTTGTCGAGCACCGGCACCTTGCCGAAGTAGCGCACCAAGTCGAAGTAAAAGAAGGCTCGCAGAAACTTGGCTTCGGCCTCGTAGCGGGTGCGGGTGGCGGCATCCACGACCGCGCCGTTGGTGGCGAGCTGGTCCAGGAAGGTATTGGCCCGGAAGATGGAGGCGTAGTTCGTAGCCCAGGCTTCGTTGATGTACACGTTGGAAGCCAGCGTGGTAGCGAAGTTGTTGACGGGCTCCCAGTCGCGCACGCCCGGAATATCGGCCACGGCGTAGAGGTTATCCGAGCGGGTTTCGGACAGGTTCATGAGGCGGTCGGCGTAGCCGCCGGCCGTGGAGTAGCGCAGGGCGCTGTACACCGAGGTCAGCGACTGCGTGAAGTCGTCGGCGGTCTGGAAAAACGTGGGTACAGAGCCGCTCGAAATCGGCACTTGGTCCAGGTCCTTTTCGCAGCCGCTCACCGCCAGCAAGCCCAAACCCAGCAAGAGAGTCGATAGCTTTTTCATATACAAAGGGTTGGGAATGAGGTTAGAAGGTGAGGTTGAGGCCCAGCGTCAGGGTCTTGGCCAGCGGCAGCCCGCCGTAGTCCACGCCCACCGGGAAGTTGCCGTCGCCGCTGCTGTTGTTCACGGCCTCGGGGTTGTAGCCGCCGGTGTATTTGTCGTGGCCAAAGAAGTTTTCGGCCGTGATGTAGATGCGCGCGCCCTGCGCGATGCGCTGCTTCAGGAGCAGCCCCAGGTCGTAGCCGAGCGTGATTTGGCGCACCCGGAAATAGTCGCTCGAATAGAGCCAGTCGGTGGTTTTGGTGTAGCCAAACGAGGCCGTGGCCTTGCCGCGCGCCCCCGCGCCGGGGTTATCGGCCGAGCGCCAGCGGTCGCGGTTCAAACCCAGCACGTTTTCGTTGTACGGCACGCCCGTGCGGTCCACGGCCCGGCCGAAAAGGGAGTAGATGGAACCGCCATTCTGGCCCTGCACCAAGATATTGAGGTCGAAGCCCTTATAGCGGAAATTGTTGGTAATGCCCCAGGTGTACTTGGGGTTGGGCTGGCCGACTACCTGGCGGTCGTTGGCGTCGATTTTACCGTCGCCGTTCGCGTCTTCGTACTTGGGGTCGCCAGCGCTTTCGGTGCCGAAGCGGGCCACCTTGTTGTCGATATCGGCCTGGCTCAAGATGCCGATGGTGCGGATGGCATACACCGAGTACAGCGGCTGCCCGACCTGCAAAATGGCGTTCTCAATCTCCCAGTCCGAGCGGATGAGAATGGGCGCGTCGCCGGGGCCGAGGTGCACCACGCGGTTCTCGTTGTGGCTGAGGTTGAGCGAAGTAGTCCACTGAAACGCGCCCGTGAAGTTGCGGCTGCTCAACTCCACTTCCCAGCCTTTATTCAGCACCTCGCCGATGTTGGTGAGCTGCGTGGCGAAGCCCGCCGTGGCGGCCACCGGCACGTTGAGCAGCAAATCCTGGCTGGTTTTGGTGTAGTAGTCGAGCGAGCCGGTGATGCGGTTTTCGAGTAAGCCAAAATCGAGGCCTACGTCGAAGGTGCGCGACTTTTCCCAGCGCAGATTGGGGTTGTTGATGCGGGCCGGGGCCTGGCCCGGAATGAGCGCACCGCCCGATGAGTATGTGTAGGTGCCTAGCGTGGCAATGCTGCTGTAGTCGCCAATGCCGTTGTTGCCCGAAAAGCCGACGCTGCCGCGCAGCTTCAACTCGCTGAGCACGTCCTGCTTAGGCATAAATTTTTCCTGCGAGATGCGCCAGCCCACCGAGGCCGCCGGAAACACGCCGAACTTGTCATTCTCCCCAAAGCGCGAGGAGCCGTCGCGCCGGATGCTGCCCGAAAACAGGTACTTGCCATCATACGCGTACTGCAAGCGCCCGAAGGTGGAAATGAGCACGTTGCGCGTTTCGGTGGTGTAGTTGTCGGTGGTGCCGCTCACGGTGGTGGCCCCGTTGATGGTCGTCACGGCCTGGTTGATGAAGCCGTTGGCCGCCGTGAGGCGCTGCCCGTCTATCTTAGTGGTGTTATAGGAGTAGCCGGCTAGCAGCGCCAGGCTGTGCTTTTCGCGCAGTATCTTATTATAAGACAGCGTATTCTCGTTCACAAACGTCAGCTTTTTGTAGCCGTTGTAGTAGCCCGAGGCCAGGCGGCTGCCCAGGCTGCCGCTCACGGCGGCCGGGCGGTAGTACTTGGTGTTGCCGTCGGTGTTGTCGATATTCAGGGTCGAGCGCAGGTTGAGGCCCGGCAAGAGCTGATAATCAGCATACACGGTGCCCAGCGTGCGAAAGGTTTTGGTATCGCCGGTGGTTTGCTCCATCACCCGGATGGGGCTGTTGCGCCCGCCCCAGGCGTAGGGCAGGTTGTTGCCGGTGTTGGCATCAAGGCCCACGTTGGCCTCGCCCAGCGGGATGGCGAAGGTGAGGTAGTGCAACTGCTGGTCCTTGCCCTCGATGCCGGGGTCGCGGCCAATGGAGTACGACGGGGCCAAGTTCAGGCCCAGCTTAAACTTGGGGCTCACCTTCACCTCCACGTTGGCCCGCGCTGCGTAGCGCTCGTAGCCCAGCCCAATCATGATGCCCTGCTGCTTGAGGTAATCGCCCGATACGTAGTAGTTTACGTAGTCGGTGGCCCCGCTGGCGCCCAGCTGGTAGTTCTGGGCCAGGCCCTTGCGAAAGCCCTCCTTCTGCCAGTCGATGTCGACCAGGCCGGGGCGGCCGGGCTGGTACCACCGCTCGTCTATCATCAGGTTGGGGTTGAGCGTGTTATTGCCCAAAATGGCCATGCGCTGGGCCGTGGTCTGGCTGGCCGTGCGGCCGGGGCCCGAGGCCACCCAGGCGGCGTTGATAATCTCGGCCGCGCGGTCTATCCACTCCTCGGTGCTGAGCATGTCGAGCCCGCGCACCTTTTCGCTGACGCCGGTGTAGCCGCTGAGCGTGAATTTGGGCTTGCCCGAGCGGCCTTTTTTGGTCGTAATCAGCACCACGCCGTTGGCCGCCCGCGAGCCGTAAATGGCTGCCGCCGCGGCATCTTTCAGCACCTCAATGTTCTCAATATCATTGGGGTTGATGTTGTCGGGCGGGCTGCCGGCCGCGAAGCCCCCGGCCGCCGTCTGGGCCGCCGCCTCCAGCGGAAAGCCGTCGAGCACGTATAGCGGCTCGTTGTTGGCCGTGATGGAGCCCGCGCCCCGCACCTGCACCGAAAAACCCTTGCCCGGCACGCCGGTGGTTTGCTTTACCTGCACACCCGCCAGCTGTCCCACCAGCGCCTGGTCGACGCGGGTAATGGGCCGCTCGTTCAGGTTTTTGGCATCAAACGAGGCGATGGCGCCCGTCACGTCGCCCTTGCGCTGGGTGCCGTAGCCCACCACCACCACGTCGTCGAGGCTCTGCGAGTCCTCACTCATGCTGATGCGGAGCGCCGTGGTGGCCCCGGTCACGGGTACTTCCTTTTTGGCGTAGCCCACAAAGCTGAATACCAGCGTGCTACCCTCGGGTACTTTCAGGCTGAACTCGCCCTCCATGCCGGTGCTCGCGCCGATGGTCGTGCCTTCCACCACTACCGTCACGCCCGGCAGGGCCTCGCCCTTGCCGTCCACCACGCGCCCGGCCACGACGATGTCCTGCATCGGTGCCGCCACGCTGCTAGTGCCGGCGGGCGTGATGACGTAGTTATTGGGGTGCAGGCGCTTGAAGCTGAGGCCGGCTTCGGCCAGGGCGCGGGACAGCTTTTCTTCGAGCGGGCCGCCCTCGGCGGGCGCGGTCACGCGCTTGTCGCCCACCACCTCGCTGTCGTAGGCGATGATGGCCTTGTACTGCCGCGTCCACTGCCCCAGCAGCTGCCGCAGCGGGATGGTGGGGGCCGCCGGGCGGGCGGAGGGCGTGGTAGTCGCGCGGGCCTGGGGCGACGCAGTCGGGCGGGTTTGGGCCGGGCCGGGCTGGGCCGAGGCCACTATTTGGGCGGCCGCGCCGGGCGTGGGCAGCAGCAGCGTGCCCGCTGCCAATAGGACGAGCCGGGCCGGCTGCCCACCGGGGAGGGTAGGAGTTTTACGCATAAGCGAAGGGTGGGAAAATTGAGTAAGAGTTACTTAGCTGACAAAACCAGGCGGTTTTGCTGATGCGCTACTTGCAGGTGAAACGCCACGGCGAGGTCTTCGCAGAGCACATTGAGGTCGCCCATCGGGAAGGTGCCCGTGAACTTGCGCTGGCGCAGGGCGGGGTCGGCTACCACTACTTCTACCCCGTACACATCTTGCAGGCGGGTGGCGAGGTCGGCCAGTGAGGTGGCCTCAAAGCTGAGCTGGTCGGCGGTAAAAGTGGCGTAGCTGGCGGCTTTCACGGCCTTGTGCACCACCGTTTTGGGCTGGCTATCGGCCGTTTCCAGCAGCTCGCCCGGCTTCAGAATCACGTCGTGCCGGGTGCTGTCGGCAAATGCCACCCGCACCTTGCCCGAGAGCAGCACCACCCGCGCCTGCGCGTGCCGCCGGTACACGGTGAACTTGGTGCCCAAAACCTCGACGTTGAAGCCGCCCGTAGTGTGCACCAAAAAGCGCTGGTTGTCAGCCGTGTGCTTCACCGAGAAAAAGGCCTCGCCATCGAGCCACACCTCGCGGGGCGTGTGGGCATCGGGGCTGGCTGCATAGCGCACTGAGGAGTGGGCATTCAGCGTCACCTGCGAGCCATCGGGCAGCTGCACCACCCGCGTTTGGCCGTAGCCGGTAGCGTAGCTGGCCGTGGCCAAAACCGGCGCCTGGTGCTGGGTTTGCCAGAGCCAGCCCGCGCCGATGGTCGTGCCGGCCAGGGCCGCCGCCGCGGCCCAGCGCCGCCAAGTGCGCGGGGCGGCGGGCAGGGGCAGCACCCGCGGGGCGGGCGCCACGCCCAGGCGGGCGTGCAGGTTTTCGCGCATGGCGGCGTAGTTGAAGGGGTCGGCGCCGGTCGCCGGGGCGGCGGCGGCCGAGCGGCTCATCCACGCCTGGGCCTGCGGCGCGTTGGCGGGGTTGGCGAGCCAGGCGCGCACGGCGCGCGCCTCGGCTAGCGTGGCTTCGCCCCGCACGTACCGCTCGCAGGCTTCGTAAGTAATTTCCATGACGCTGAAGGTAGGCCAGGCGGCCCGCTGGTAGTAAAAGCCCCGAGCGGGGCGCTACCCCAACGCCGGGAGAAAAAAATAATGAAAAATATTTTCGCGCGGCCGGTTTTATCCTGGCTCAAGCTTAGTAAAGCATTATTTAACAACTGATTATTAAAGCTTGTGTCTTGGCATCTTTACACAAAAGGCGATTGCCTGCCAATTAGCAAGTACCGAGGATAATCCTGTATATTTAACTTCTATTAGCTCCACTCTTCTATTTCCCACCCGTGAGAATCAACCACGATTTCTCTGACCTGAGCTGTCTGGAGCGCCTGCGCGAGGATGATATCCGGGCGTTTGACCAGCTATTCGACCTGTACGCGGCCGAGCTGTGCCGCTTTGCGCACGGCTACCTCAAGAGCCACGCCGACGCCGAAGACGCCGTGCAGGAGTGCTTTCTCAAGCTCTGGGAGCGGCGGCACACCTTCGACGAGGCCATTATTTTTAAGGCTTACCTCTACAAGTCGGCCTACCATGCGGTGCTCAAGCACCTACGGCGGCAGAAATACTGGGTATTTGAGGAGTGCGGCGAGGAAACCCTGATTGAGGAAGCTGGCCCCGGCGCGGTGGTCGAGTACCAGGAGCTGGAGCAATTTTACCAGGCCGCCATGGCACAATTGCCGCCCCGCCGCCGCGAGATTTTCGCCCTCAACCGCCAGCAGGGGCTGTCCTACGCCAGCATCGCCACGGAGCTCAACATCTCGGTAAAGTGCGTGGAAAACCAGATGACGCACGCGCTGAAATTCCTCAAGCTCTACTTTCGGGCGCACGGCATGTCGCTGGCGCTGGCCCTGCTGCTGCTGGCCGGCTAGCGGCCGCCGGGGCGCGGCAGGTGGCCGGCGGCGGCTGGCGGCTGGAGATTACCCATAATCACCACACAGGCTTGATGTTGGGATAACCCAGCGGCCTCGTTGCCAGCCGACCTTTGCCGCTCAACTAGCCCGCGCCCCGCCCCCTATGCAGTGGTACGAAGAAGAAGTGCAGCGCCTGGCGCAGCTGCCCGTAGCGGCCGCAGCGGGGCGCCCAAAAGTAGCGTTTTACGGCAGCTCCACCTTCACGCGCTGGCTGGAGCTGCCGCAGGCTTTCCCGCAGGTGGAGGCCGTAAACCTGGGTTTTGGGGGCTCGACGCTGGCAGCCTGCGCCTGGTTTTTGGAGCGCGTGGTGCCCCGGCAGCGCCCCGATGCCCTGCTGATTTACGCCGGCGACAATGACCTCGGCGATGGGCGCACGCCCGAAGAAGTAGTGCTGTTTTTTGAGCAGCTGCTGGCCGCGGGCCGGGCGCGGCTGGGCGCTATTCCGCTGTGTTTCATTGCCATCAAGCCCAGCCCGGCCCGCCTGTATCTGCGCGCTAGCATCGAGCGGGCCAACGACCTCATCCGGCAGCGCATCGCGGCGCTGGGGCCGCCCTGCTATTTTCTGGACCTCTACCCGGCCATGCTCGACGGCGCGGGCCTGCCGCAGCGGGCACTCTACGCGGCCGATGGCCTGCACCTTGCGCCGGCCGGCTATGCGCTGTGGCAGCCGGCCATTGCGCAGCAGCTCGGCCACATGGGCCTGCTCGCTACTTGAAGCCAGCCCGCGAACCGCTTTTCTTCCGCCCGCACCTTACTCATCCTAAGTCTTATGCGCCGCGAATATCAACGCTGGTGGAGCCCCGCCCTGGGCCGGCCCATGGAGCTGCTCGTATTCGGGCACGCTGGGGCGCGGGTGCTGTTTTTCCCGACCCGCCGGGCCCGCTTTTTCGACTACGAAAACTGGGGCGTGGTCGAGGCCCTGCGGCCCCGGCTGGCGGCCGGCGAGTTGCAGCTCTACTGCATCGATAGTATTGATGCCGAGAGCTTTTACTGCCCGCACAAGCATCCCGCCGCGCGCATCGGGCGGCACTTGCAGTACGAGCAGTACTTGCTCGAAGAGGTGCTGCCCTTCACCCGCCACCGCAACCCCGACGCGGGCCTGGTGGCGGCCGGGTGCAGCATGGGCGCTTTTCACGCGGTCAACCTGGCGTTTCGGCACCCGCAGCTATTCGCCAAAGTGGTGGGCCTGAGCGGGCGCTACGACCTGACGCAGGCCATGGGCTGCTTCCGCGACCTGTTTCAGGGCTACGTCGACCAGCAGGTGTACCTCAACTCGCCCAACCGCTTCCTGCCCAACCTCGGCGACGACTTCTACCTCGACCACCTGCGCCGGCTCGACATCCGGCTGGCCATTGGCCAGGAAGACGCTTTTTTGGCCGACAACTGCTTTTTGCGCCAGCAGCTCTGGGCCAAAGGCATCGGCCACGAGCTGCACGTGTGGGCCGGCGAGGCGCACACGCCGCCCGCCTGGCAGCGCATGGTGCAGCTGTACTTGTAGCGCCTTGGGCGCGCCGGCTGCGCCGGTTAAGCGGCTTTTAATCGGGGGATTAAGCAAGCGTTGGGGCGCCGTGCTACCGCAAGGTTACGCCAAAGCTAGGCGGCCGTAACGAAATGATAAATAACCTGGATTAGTCCAAAAATTTAGCCATAAAACGGCATTTATCTGTCTTTTATCTTGGTAAAAGCTGGTTGAATTCTGTCTTGCTAGCGGGTGGGCACAGTTTGATAATACGCCGGGCTTGGTGCCGGTAGGGGAGGGCCGGAATTTTGCCCTAGCAAAGTTGCTATCCTTAACCTGCTACGAATGAGTCGTTATTACTCCGCTTTTCTGGGCTTGCTACTTTTGCCGCTCACGATGCAGGCGGGCACCATCCGGGGGCGCGTGACGGATGCGCGCACCGGCGAGCCGCTGGTGGGCGCCGTGGTGTACCTGCAAGGCACTACCCACAACGGCCAGGTGCAGCTCGATGGCACCTTCAGCCTGCGCAACGTGCCGGCCGGCGAGTACGAGCTGGTGGGCCAGCTGGTGAGCTACCAGACGCTGAACCAGCACGTTTCGCTCACCACCACCCAGCCCGACCAGACGCTGAGTTTGCGCCTGCGCGACAAAAACAACGCCCTCGAAGAAGTAGTGGTGCAGGGCCGCCGCGACCCCGAGGGCGAAAACGCCGCCCGCCGCGTCGAGCAAATCGCGCCGAGCATCGTGAACGTGGTATCGGCCCAGGCCATCCAGGTATCGCCCGACATTCAGGTGGCCAACGTGTTGCAGCGCGTATCGGGCGTGACCCTGGAGCGCAGTACCAACGGCGACGGCCGCTACGCCATCGTGCGGGGCATGGACAAGCGCTACAACTACACGCTCGTCAACGGCATCAAGATACCCAGCCCCGACCCCTACAACCGCTACGTGCCGCTCGACATCTTTCCGGCCGATTTGCTTCAGCGCCTGGAAGTTACCAAGGCCTTGACGCCCAGCATGGAAGGCGACGCCATCGGCGGGGTGGTGAACATGGTGATGAAGGACGCGCCCGCCGAGCGCACCTTTTCGGGGCAGCTGGGCACGGGCTACGGGCAGCTGTTTTTCGACCGCTCGCTGCTGAATTTCGACCGGGGCGCGATAAGCCGCCAGTCGCCGGCCGACCGCAACGGCGCCAACTACCAGGCCAAAACCAGCGACTTGCCGTGGGCCACTTTCAGCCGCAAAACGGCCCTACCCAACCTGCTCGGCAACTTGACCTTCGGCAGCCGCTACGGCCAAAACCAGCGTTTTGGGGTCTTGCTGGCCGGCTCGTACCAGGCCCAGACGCGCGGCTCGGACGGCTATTTCTACGAAACGGGCATCACGCAGGACAACTACCCCGTGCTGCGCACC
>JAKONR010000052.1 GCA_022701825.1 Hymenobacteraceae bacterium
CGTACAAAATGCCCAAGTCGTCGCCGTAAATCTTAATGCTCACGTCGGACTTCACGCCCGAAATCAGCTCGTTGAACCGCATCTGGATGGGCTGCTGAAACTCCATGCTCACGCCGGGCACGCCGGCCAGCGCGGCCTGCATCTTGCCGGCCAGCTCCTCGCGGCTGCCAGCCGAGGTCCACAGGCTACGGTCTTTGAGAATCACCATCTGGTCAGAATCTTCCATCGCCATCGGGTCGGTGGGAATTTCGGAGGTGCCGTTCTTGCCCACAATCTGCTCGATTTCGGGAAATTGCTTCAGTAAAATCTGCTGCACCTTGGTGGTCGTGGCCACGGCCTGGCTCAGCGAAGAGCCGGGCGTTAGGGTCACGTTCACGGCAAAATCGCCTTCATCAAGCTGCGGAATAAACTCGCCGCCCATGCGCGAAAAAATGAAGCCCGCCAGCACCAGCAGCGCCAGTGCCGCGCCCGCCACCAGCGCCCGCGCCCCTAGCGCCGCCCGGATAATGGGGTCGTAGCCGCGGTGCAAAAACTTCATGATGCGGTCGGCCAGCGTGCCTTCCTCTTTGATGTCTTTCTTCAACATCCAGGCCGTGGCGGCCGGCACATACGTGAGGCACAGCAGCATAGCCCCAATGATAGCGAAGCTCACGGTGAGCGCCATCGGCCGGAACATCTTGCCCTCGATGCCCGTGAGCGACAAAATGGGCAGGTACACGATGAGGATGATGAGCTGCCCAAACAAGGCCGACGACATAAGGCGCGTAGCGGCCGTTTCGGTCATGTCGTCCATCGTTTCGTGGGCAGCCTGCGCGCGCTGGTGCACCAGGTGAAAAATGACGGCCTCCACGATAATCACGGCCCCGTCCACAATCAACCCAAAATCTAAGGCCCCGAGGCTCATGAGGTTGGCCGATACGCCGAACAAGCTCATCATGCCCAGCGCGAAAAGCATGCACAGCGGTATCATGAGGGCCACCACCACGCCGGCCCGCCAGTTGCCGAGCAGCAGTAGCAGCACCAGCAGCACGATTACGCCGCCTTCTACCAGGTTGTGCTCGACGGTGGCGATGGCCTTGTCGATGAGCTTGGTGCGGTCGAGAAACGGGGTAATGACGAGGCCTTTGGGCAGCGTTTTATTTATCTCCGCTACCTGTGCCTTCACGTTTTTGATGGTGTTTTCAGAGCTCGCGCCCTTCAGCATCAGCACCACGCCGCCCACGGTTTCGCCCTGGCCGTTGCGGGTCATGGCGCCGTAGCGCACGGCGTGGCCCATGCGCACGGTGGCCACGTCGCGCACCAGCAGCGGCGCGCCGGCGGCGGCCTGCTTTATCACGGTCGCGCCCAGGTCGGCGAGCGAAGTGGCCCGCCCCTCCCCCCGGATAAAGTAGGCGTTGGGGCCGCGCTCGAGGTAGGCGCCGCCGGTGTTGCCGTTGTTGTCTTGCAGGGCGGCGTACAGCTCGGCCATGGTTACGTTGTTGGCGGCCAGGTGGTTGGGGTCCACGGCTATTTCGTACTGCCGCAGGTAGCCGCCGAGACTGCTTACATCCACCACGCCGGGCACACCGGCCAGGCGGCGGCGCACCAGCCAGTCCTGCACGTCGCGCAGCTTAGCCAATGAGAACTGTTTTTCGTAGCCCGGCAGCACCCGAATGCTGTACTGGTAAATCTCACCCAGCCCGGTCGTAATGGGGGCCATCGTGGGCACGCCGGCCCCGGCCGAGAGGTCGGCCTCGGCGCTTTTGAGCTTTTCGGCCACCAGCTGCCGGGTCTGGTAGGTGCTCATGTCGTCGGGAAAAACGACCGTAATTACCGACAGCCCGAAGCGCGAAATTGAGCGGATTTCCGTCACGCCCGGCACCGTGCGCAGCTGTAACTCCAGCGGCACCGTGATGAGCTGCTCGACCTCTTGCGCGGCCAGGGCCGGGCTTTGGGTGATAACCTGCACCTGGTTATTGGTGACGTCGGGGATGGCGTCGAGCGGCAAATTGGCCGCCGAAAACCCACCCCAGCCCACCAGCCCCAGCAGCATGAGCGCCACCAGCAGCTTGTTGCGGACACTAGCCGCAATGATTTTATGAAGCATTTTTTACAAGCAAAAAAGCTTTTGCGCGGGGCCACGCCCGCCGCCTGGCCCGGCCAATTTAGGCCCCAGCCTTTCCCGCAAAAGCTTGTTATAGGATGGCTAAGTAAGGCTTGGGGGTCGCCCCCACCCACTATTACCAAGCCCCAAAAGAGCGCCGCCAGACAATTGCAAAGACGCATACTTGCGTCTCACGCCAGACGAGCTCAACAACGCCGAGACGCATATTTGCGTCTCTACACCAGCTACTTAAGCAGGCCGTTATGCTTTAGGCGGTTCCAGCAAAGCCCCCGCAAGGCCCGTGGGGCAGGGCAGCGCCGCTACCGGGCGGTATACTAGCCCGGCCAGCGGCGCGGGCTGGGCCACGGGCAGCACCAGCCGCCCGGCGGCCAGCACAAATACGCCCGCCGCGCAGTTGCCGTGGCAATTGTGCAGCGGCAGGTTGTGGTGGTCTTGGTGGTGGCGCTGGCTGAGGGTGCAGCCGTGCAGGTGCCGGGTGCCCGCACCGTAGTGCTCGACCAAAAACGCGGCCAGCGAGAGCCCGCCGCCCTCGGCCGAGTGGTGGAAGCGGTAGTGCTCGACTAGCGTGGGCAGCTTGCTCAGCTCCGCCAGGTCATTCTGCGGGATGAAACTGCCGAGCAGCATCAGGCAAGCAAGAAAAAACGCGGCTACCGACTTCATACTGGCCTTCTCAACGCCGCCCACCGGTGATTGTTTACTAAACCTTTGGGCGGCCCGCAAAATTAAGCATCTTTTAAGGGTAGCGCCAACCGGCCGCGCCGGTGAGCACCAGCCGGGCGCGGACTGGCTTTTTGCTTAAAACGGCCCCATAACCGTTCGGCTAGCGCCGCTGTTTCGCGTAGTATCTCCCCCACCCGCGCCCCGGCGCACTATCGCCCGGCCCGTCGTAATCTTGGGGCTTCTTATGCGCCTACTCCCCCTCTTTCCGCTCAACCTGGTCGCTTTTCCCGGCGAAAAGCTGAATCTGCACATCTTCGAGCCCCGCTACCGCGAGCTGGTGCGCGACTGCTTCACGGAAGGCATGACCTTCGGCATCCCGCCTTTTCTCGACAACTCGGTGCAGGAGCTCGGCACCGAAATGCGCCTGCTGAGCGTGGAGAAAACCCACGCGGGCGGCGAAATGGACATTAAAACGGAAGCCATTGGCATCTTTCGGGTGCGCAAGTTTATGCGCCAGGCGCCCGGCAAGCTCTACGCCGCCGGCCAGGTCGAAGAAATCGTGCAGGATGAGGAAGCCGACACCGCGCTGCGCGAAATTATTGCCAAGCAGGTGCGCCAGCTCTACGAGGCGCTGGGCTTGCGCAAGCTGCTGTTGCAGCTGGCCCCCGACTTCAAGATTTTCGACGTAGCCCACCACATCGGCCTCAGCACCGAGCAGGAATACCAGCTGCTGGGCACCACCGCCGAGCAAGAGCGCCAGGAAATGGTGCGCGAACACCTCGAACGCCTGCTGCCCGCCGTGCTCGAAGCCGAGCGCCTCAAGGAGCGCGTGCGCCAAAACGGGCACTTCAAGCATTTGCAGCCGCCGCAGTTTTAGCGTCGAATTATTCCCGAATTAGCAAAAGCAGGAACGAGTCATGCTGAACGCAGGGAAGCATCTTTACCGCACCGCTTGGTTAGTATTCCAACGGTGCGATAGAGATGCTTCCCTGCGTTCAGCATGACTCGTTAAACGGTCCTAACGGTATTCCCTACTGCTTCAAACCGGCGGGCACGCCCTGCGGGTAGGCCTGCCGAATGTCTTTTTCCAGCTCCGCGATGCGGTTGCCGGGGTTGGGGTGGGTGCTCAAAAACTCGGCTTGCCCGCCGCTGCCGCCGCTTTTGCTTTCGAGCATTTTCATCACGCCTATCATGGCGCGGGGGTCGTAGCCGGCGTTGGGCAGGAATTTTACGGCGAAGTCATCGGCGCCCAACTCATCGTTGCGGCTGAAACGCAGGGTAATAAGCTTGGCAATCATGGCGGCAGCGGCGGCCTTGGCCACGCTGCTGCCAGGGTTATTGGGGTCGTAGGCGGCTACGGCGGCGGCGCCGCTCAGGGTCTGGGTAAGCTGGCTTTTCGACACCTGCTCGGCCGAGTGGCGGCCTACCACGTGGCCCACTTCGTGGGCCAGCACGCCGGCTAGCTCCGCTTCCGATTTCAGGTTTTTCAGGATGCCCATCGTGATGAACACCTGCCCGCCGGGCAGGGCGAAGGCATTGATAGTCTGGTCGTCGGCCAGCAGGTGAAACTGGTAGCGGTACTTGGTTTTCTGGTCGAGCTGGTTGGCCTGCACAATGCGCTGGCCCACTTGCTGCACGGCCGCCGTGGCGCGGGTATCGGCACTCTCGCCGCCGTATTCGGCTGCCATTTGGGGCGCGGCTTGCAGGCCCAGGGCTATTTCCTGGCTGGCCGACATATTGACGTGCTGTTTCTCGCCCGTCACGGGGTTGGTCGAGGTATTAAAAAAGTACCCTATCAGGGCAACTGCGGCCATGACGAGGGCAATGATGAAACGAAGATTTAAGCGCATAGGTGAAAGAGGTAGCGTGATGCCCAAACGGGCGTAGCTTCCTTCAACGCGCCGCGCGGGGTTGGGTTATCGGCGTCAGTTTTCCCCCAGAATACCCCCAAAACCAAAGCCGCCCCGGCCAGTTGGCCGGGGCGGCTTTTTGGCACTGCTTCCCGCCTACTTACCCAGCCACTTGGCCAGCAGGCGCTGCTGCTCGGCCGTGGCCGTAGCGGCGGGCTGAATCTGGTACTTGCGGTCGGGGTCGGGCTGCAAGGTGAGGCTCAGGTCGTGGGTTTGGGCGCCGTGCTTGACCTGCATTTTCAGCACGGTGCCGGGCGCGCTGCCGTTCACGGCCTGCTTCACGGCCTCGTCGGTGGGCGTGGCCCCGTTGAGTTGCAGGATTTCGTCGTTGGCATTCAGGCCGCCGTTCCAGGCGGTGCCGTCGCGCTTCACGTAGGTCACGAGGTAGTGGCCGGCGCGGTTTACCACCGTGGCCCCGAGCGCGCCGTTGGCGCTGGCCGGGGCACTCGTGAAGCTTAGGCCTACGTAGCCCAGCGCGGTGGCGTAGTCGAGGGTGCGGGTGCCGTACACGCAGTTCTGGAAGAAGTCATCGAAGCGGCGGCCGGCCACTTCGGCCACGGCATCCTGGTATTCCTGGTCGGTAAAGCCGCGTTTCAGGCCCTTGTAGTACTTGTCGTAGAGCAGCCGAAACACGTCGTCGAGGTGCTTCTGGCCGTTAGTGGCCTGCACTAGCATCAGGTCGAGCACCAGGCCCACTACCTCGCCCTTGTCGTAGTAGCTGATTTCCGAGTTCTTCGAGTTTTCGTCGGGCCGGTAGGCCCGAATCCAGGCATCGAAGCTGGCCATGGCTACTGGCTGCTGCTTGTTGCCGGGCTGGTTTTCGACGCCGCCAATCACGCCCGCCAGCTGGTCGTAGTACTCCTGCGGCGA
>JAKONR010000141.1 GCA_022701825.1 Hymenobacteraceae bacterium
CGCCTCGAAATGGGCTACTGCCTCTACGGCAACGACATCACCGACACCACTTCGCCCCTCGAAGCCGGCCTGGGCTGGATTACCAAATTCACCAAGGACTTTACCAACAGCGACGCGCTGAAGGCCCAAAAAGCCGCCGGCGTGCAGCGCAAGCTGGTCGGCTTCGTGATGGACGGCCCTGGCGGCCTGCCCCGCAGCCACTACCCGCTGGTCGATGCCGAAGGCACCGCCATTGGCGAGGTCACGAGCGGCGGGCAGTCGCCCACGCTGAGCCGGGGAATCGGCCTGGGCTACGTGAAAACGGAGTTTGCCGCGCCGGGCACGCCCATTTTTGTGCAGGTGCGCGGCAAAAACCTACCCGCCACCGTGAGCAAGCTGCCGCTGGTGCCGGGCACGGAGGAGGCGTAGGTTTTGGGTCGTCATGCTTCGCTGCGTTCAGCATGACAAGCGTTTTCATCACTCAGCTAATCAATTTGAAACTAGACGTTTGTTTTTCGCCCGACCTACTGCCGCTCTATGACCTGCGCGGCAAAGTGGCCGTTATCGTGGATGTGCTGCGCGCCACCAGCACCATCGTGACGGCGCTCGACCAGGGCGTAGCCGAAGTGTTTGCCGTGGCCACGCTCGACGAGTGCGCCGCGCTGGGCCGCGACCACGGCTGCATCACGGCCGCCGAGCGCGACGGCATCGCCGCCGAGGGCTTCGATTTGGGCAATTCGCCCTTCGGCTTTCTTAACCCCGACTTTCCGGTAAAAGGCCGCACGCTGGCCATCAGCACCACCAACGGCACGAAGGCCCTGCTGGGCTCGCTCGATGCGGCCGCCGTGGTCTGTGGCGCGTTCCTGAACCTGAGCGCGGTAGTGAAGTTCGTGGCCGCGCAGCAGCGCGACGTGGTAGTGGTGTGCGCCGGCTGGAAGGGGCAGTTTTGCCTCGAAGACACGGCTTTTGGGGGCGCGCTGGCCGAGCAGCTGGTGCCGCTGGGCTACGATGTGGCGTGGTCGGATGCCGCCATTGCGGCCCTGCACCTCTGGGAGCACGCCAAGCCCGAGTGGCCTAATTACCTGCTAAAATCGGCCGCCGTGCGCCGCCTCAACGCGCTCGAATACCACGACGACTTCGTGTTTTGCATGAAGCCCGATGTGTACCCCGACATTCTGCCGCTGTGGCAGGATGGGCGCCTGGTGCGCGGCTGAAAAACCGGTTGTTAAACTGGCTTATCTCAGTTCTGTAGCAGTTTATTCGCGTTGTCTCGTATCATTTGGTGATGATGTTGGGCTGCACTGAAACCCCGCATCGAAACCCCGGCCGCACCAACGGTCGGGGTTTCCTCTTTTTAGAGGCTACCGTCTGGCCATTGGGGACTACCTAAACGCGCTTAAGGCGAAGGTAGGCAGTGCGTTGCAAATGAGTGCCTAAAACCGGAAGCCCGCCGTGATGTACGGGTACGCGCCTTCCTTCGAGAAGCCCACTACGGCTTGCAGCAGCGCCAGCTGCGCGGGCAGGAAATATACGCCGCCGCCGTAGCCGGTGTGCCAGCGCTGCGAGGCCTCGCCCGGCGACCACACGCGGCCTACGTCGTTGAAGAGCACCAGGCCCAGCGTGCCGGGCACGAGATAGGAGGAGAAATCGAGCAGCTTGAGGCGAACCTCTAAGTTATTGTAGGCGATGTGCTTGCCGGTGAAGCGCCAGTAGTAGTAGCCGCGCAGATTGTTGGTGCCGCCGAGCTTGAACTGCTGGAAATACGCGGCGTCGCCGAGCGTAGCCCCGCCGCCCGTGCGGTTGGCGATGACCAGGCGGCTGGAGTCGCGGCCGGGCGCGAAGTGAAAGCTGAACTCGCTGAGCGCCTGCGCGAAGGTGTGCTGGTCGGCATCGAGGCGGTGCAGGGCGGTGAGGCTGGTGGTCCAGAGCACGCCGCGCCGGGCCACGAGGGCTTTGTCGCGGGTGTCGAAGGTGGTGCCGCCCGCCACGCCGGCGTAGGTCTGGGCTTCAAATACGTCCTGGGTGGGGTTTTGGTCGGCGTAGGCGCTGAGCAGGCGGTTGGTGTTCTTGTCGCGGCCGCTGTTGTAGTATTGGCCCAGCAGGCCGCCGCTCAGCTGCCATTTCTGGTAGGTGCGGCTCAGGCGCACGTCGGCCGTTATGAGGTTATAGTCGTTGCGGTAGTAGCGGATGGCGTCGTCGGGGTCGCGGTCGAACACCGACTCGTTGCCCACGCCAAAAAAGTGGCTGGTGTAGTTTGGCCCCAGCGAGGTTACGTTGACCAGCAGGTCATTCTCGCCCACCTTCCGCTTGAAAATACCGCTGTAGCTCAGCAGCAATGATTGGTTGGCCAGGCCGTAGTTCACCAAGAAGCTCTGCCGCGAGCCATACGGCGCTTTGCGGAAGCCCTGCTTTTGGTAAATAAAATTGCCAATCAGCTGCACGCCGTAGTCGCGGTTGTAGCCCACGCTCAGCAGCGGCTGCAAGTAGTCATACTGAAAGCTGGCCTTGTTGAAGCTGTTAACCAGCGTATCCGTCGCGGTAAGTAGCCGCGCCTGGCCGGCGGCCGGCAGCTGGTTGGGCTCGTCGGCGCGGTCGTAGATGCGCAGCTTGCCGCGCTGCGGCACCTCCGGCGCCACGGTGAAGCTATCGTTGCCCGCGCCGCCAATCAGGCGCAGCCGAATGGGCGAGCGCGCCGCGCCGCGCACCGCAAACTGGTCGTCGCCGCCCAGGCCGTAGAGGCGCACCTCGTGCGTATCGGCCGGGTCGAAGGTGCGCTGGTACAGCACCGCGCCCAAATCGCCGTCCTTTTTGAGCTTGTTAATCGTAACCTGCAACTGGCCGCCGGGCAGGCGCGTGATTGCCACGCGCTCGCGCTTATCGGAGGTCGAAACCTCGACCAGCCGGGCCAGCGAGCGGTAGTAGTGCAGCGCCTGCTGCTCCAGAATATTGCGCCGGGCAATAATGTCCTTGATGAGCTTGGGGCCGCTAAGCTGGTAGATGTTGGGCGGCAGCCGGCGCACCGACTGCGTTATCAGGCTGTCAGTAAGGCGACGCTGCACGTAGGCAATTTGAGTTTTCCAGTCGTCCTCGCCCAGCGCGTTCAGGAAGTAGCGGTCGAAGGTTTTGGCCTTGGCGTTCCAGCGGTTGATGGACCGGATGTGGTCGTTGTAGCCCTGCACGTTGGCCATGAACAGGTGCAAGGACAACGTTTTGGGAAACAGGCCGGTGGGCTTGTAAAATACGTGGTCGCGGTCGCGGGGCACGGGCTCGTAGCGGCTGCCTTTGCCATCGTCGATGCGCTGCCAGCGCCACTGGTCTTCGTGGCGGTCGTAGTCGCCGAGCAGGATGTCGAGCAGGCGGGCGCGCAGCACGGTGGCCTGGTCCACATAGTTGTCGTTGTCCTTTTGCAGGCGCGCCTGGGCTTTTTCGGTGTTGTCGGTTTTGTCGGCATCGAGCGGCTCGCGCTCCTCAAACAGGAAAACCTGGTTCGCAAAATCCTTGCGGTACTCGCCCAGGGCGGGGTCGTCGGGCACGTACACCACCTCGGGGTTGGCGTGCGGAATACCCAGCGCCTCGGCCAGCGGCGGCACCACTACCGACGAGTACGGGTGCGAGGCCGAAACCTGGTCTTGCAAAATGTCCTTGGCGATGGTAGGCCGCAGGGTGGGGGGCAGGCCGCGCTCGGGGTACTTCTGCAAGGTGCGCAGCACCCACTGCTGCCCGGTGGCATCTTGCAGGCGCAGCGACTTGGTTTGCAGCCCGCCACCGCGCTGCACGATGGCGAGGCCGCCCTTTTCTTTAGCTAAATGGAATACGCGCATCCGCACGGGCGCGGCCCACTCGCGGCGGTAGCTGTTGCCCAGCATAAAGCGGTGCACCGCCGACACCTGCATGTAATCGGGCTCGATGGCCACCGTGATGCTGTCGCGGCCAGCGGGCGCGTTTTGGGCCAGGGCCGGGTCCATAAACCCGGCTAGGAGCAGGCAGGCCACCAGCTTAGTTTTATTCCAATAATGCGTAAGCAACTCCGTGAAATATAGTAAAAACCAATGACCTAGGCCTGGCTGCTTACCGTGGAGCTTGCCGGGGCTGTGGCTTGTACGAAAGAACTGAGCAGGCGGCGAAAAGCCAGACTGTAAGCAACGAGCAGCCGTAGTAGCACTATGCCCGCGAGGGCCACCGAAATGCCCGCCAGCACGTCCAGCACATAATGGTGGCTGGTGTACACGGCCGCAAACCAGATGCCAAGCATGATAATAATGAAGAACAAGTTAAAAAATCCTGATTTGTTTCTGAGGGCGTAAAAAAGCACCACTACCGGGTAGGCCGAGTGTAGCGAGGGCATAGCCGCAAAAACGTTGGCGTTCTTGGCATAAATTCCTTGAAAAATGCTGACCCCGAAAAACGCGTCGAACCGCGCCAAGCCGGCCGTGCTGCCCATCGTGAGCGGCACAAAACCCAGGCCGTGCTGCTGCACAAACCACGGCGGCGCGGCCGGATGCAGATAATAAATGGTGAACCCGAGGAGGTTGACCAGTAGAAACGTCAGTGAAAACTCGAAGAACAGCCGCCGATTGGCAAAGAACAAGTACCCGGCGAAGCCCAACGGAATCGGCACCCAGCAGAGGTAAAAAAGCCCGCACAGCACATCGAGCGCCGGGTGGTGGTGGGCCAGAAAAAACTCATTGGGCGTGAGCAGCTTGCCCTGGCTCATCGTGCCAAAAAACCGTTGCTCGGTGTGGTACAGCTGGGCCACGTCTACGGCCTTGTAGGCGTAGTTGGGAAAGGCCCGCATGTAGTCGTAGAGCACCCAAAACACTACGAAAATGGAGAAGCCCGTGATGAAGCGCCGCGTGGTATCGGATAAAAAGTAGCAGCCGTTGCAGAGGGCTACCAATACCAGCTGCTCGGACCGAAACCCAATCAGAAAACCCGAAAACAGTAGATACGCCACCGACAGCGCGGGCACCAGCCAACGGCCGCTCCCGGTGGTGGGGCGCGGGGGCAAGGAGGTAAGTGGTTGGTTTGCCATAGAAAAGTAGCACCAAGCTCCGGCTTGGTGAATTGGCCGGATTAGCTGTTCGAGCGAACCCAAATGCCGCGTCAAGCTAGCGCTTAACGTTACACCTGAAAGCGTTCAACCACCGGCTCGCGGGTGGCGGGGTTGCTGCCTTTTAGCTCGACGTACTTGACATTG
The DNA here is from genome assembly GCA_022701825.1 of Hymenobacteraceae bacterium. GTDB lineage: Bacteria > Bacteroidota > Bacteroidia > Cytophagales > Hymenobacteraceae > Hymenobacter. The sequence goes on from JAKONR010000141.1 coordinate 5,177, forward strand.
GGCACCCAAAAAGTACCGCCCTCGATGCGCAGGTAGATGCGTTCGAGCACGCTTTGCTTGCTAGCGATGGCCGTGTACACGTGGAAGGCGCGGTCGGGGCCGGCTTTCATGAGGTAAAACGGCAGCTTGCCGTAGGCCGCAAAGCGCAATTCGTACTTGTCGGGCCCAATTTTCTTGGACTTCACCCCGTAGGCAAACTTGCGCTGGATGAAATTCAAATCCTGCTGCTGACCTTGCTCGGCGTAGCGAATCCAGAAAATGCGAATGGGTTCGTCCTCATCTACTTGGCCGGCTTTGTTGACATTGAGCTGGTAGATAACGGTGTTGGTATTGGGGTCGCGCTGCAAGTAAAACAGCTGGTTGGGAATGCCGCTCGGCACCGGAAAGACAATGGCCGGCGCGGCCGCGTTGGCTTGCAGGCTGCCAGCCAGCAACCCCAGCCCCAGCAGCGCCGCTGCCGATATTGGCTTGCTGAGGCCGGTGGGCTGCGCGGGGTGGGCCTCGCGAGCCAGCAGCGCCTGCTTGGCTTGCAGCAGCCGCGATACGGCCGTGCTATTGGCCAGCACCGCGAGCGCGGTGAGTGGAAACGTGAAAATAGACATCGTTTCGAACACGTGAAACGGGATGCCGGGAATGAATAGCTTGTAGCTGCCGCCTAGCCAAGTAGAAGCGATGCCGCAGGCTAATGCGCTGACGCCCAAGAGTACTACGCGCTCGGGGCGCTGCATGAGGCCCCCTTTGCACTCGATGCCCAGGCCCTCGGCCCGCGCCCGCGTGTAGCTCACCATCATCGAGCCGATGAGGCCAAAAAAGCCGACCAGCGAGCTCAAAAAATAGTGGTGCGCCACCAGGTAGTAGCAGATGCCCAGGAAGGTGAATAGCTCGCTGTAGCGGTCGAGCACCGAGTCGAAAAGCGCGCCGTAGGGGCTTTGCATCTTGCCGAGGCGGGCCACCTGCCCGTCGAGCATATCAAACAGGCCCGCAAACAAAATGAGCGCGCCGCCCCAGCCCACGTAGCGCAGGTCGCCGCGATTGCCAGCCTCGCCACCAACGATAAAGAGCACGGCCACGCCCATGTTGAGCAGCAGGCCGGTGAGCGTCACGGCATTAGGCGTGAAGCCCAGGCGCACGAGCAGCCGCACAAAGGGATTGATAATCAAATAAATGCCTTGCTGAAGAGCATTGCGGAGCTGGTCAAATGTCATAGAGCGGCGGGTGGCTTAGAAGTCGATGCGGAAGCGCCCCCGAATGCCCCATTCGGCCACGTTGGGGCGGTCGAGGTAGGTCAGACGCTTCACCAAATCAATTCGAAACAGCTTGAAAATGTTGGCGACGCCCACGCTGGCCTCGGCGTAGGGCTGCCGGCCCAGCGCGAAAGCCTGCTGCTCGCCCCGGCCCTGGTCGGCCCGCAAAAAGTCGTAGAGGCCAGGGTTTTGGTCGGGATTGTTCTCAGCGCGCACGCCGCCGTAGAGCAGCTTGAGCGAAGTTACCTCGCGCAGCTTGAGGCGCCGGATAAGTGGTAGCTTGTTGAAAAAGAAGCCGTTAAAATTCTGGTCGATGAACAAGCTGGCGTAGTGGTCGCTCGAAAACTCCAAGAAGTTCATCAGGTTGTAGGAGTTAAGCTGGTACGAAAACGTCTGGTTGGCGCGGTGAATGTCGAGCAGCGGCCACGGCACCTGCCCAAAAATGTAGCCGCCTTCGAGCTTCACATCGGCGTGGCCAAACTGCGACAGATACACGCGCTTGGTGACGTTGGCTAGTACGTTTTCGTAGCTGTATTCGCCGCCCAGCAGCCCTTTTACGCCCGTGGTGAGGCGTAGCGTGTACACCGGGTTGGGCGTGATGATGGGCGTGCGATACAGCTTGCCCTGGTAAAACTGCTCGTTGGGAGCCCAGCGCAGCGTGAGGGCTAGCTCGCTGGTAGTCAGCGTAGCTACCGTTATCGGGTGGTCTTCGCTGCCCGCGCGGAAATAGAGCCCACCAGCCGGCGTTTGCTGAAGTTTTTGGAAGCCTAGCGCGTAGGAAAAGTGATTGCTGAACTCGTGCACGTAGTCGAGCCGGTACACGTCGTTGTAGATGTACCGGTCGTTGACACCGCGCTTGAAGGAAAGCAGAAAATTGTCTTCCTGCACAAACTCCAGCTCCTGGCCCGGAATGCGGGTGTCGCGCTGAAAGCTGGCCCGCACAAAGTTCTGCGGAAACTTATAGATACTCTTGTTATTCAGCGAGTAAGTCGAGCTTAGGAAGTACTTCCACTTCTCATCCTTGAAGCCGTAGGCCGCGTAGGTTTCGAAAAATACGCGCGTGCTCAGCTCAGTAGTGGTGCGCCCGCCCAGCCGCAGCCGGAAGCCCTCGACGGGGTTGAAACTGTAGAACGTATTGGCCGGCCCCACCTCGAATGGCCCAAACCCCTTATAGCCCGAGAACAAGAACGTAAACAGCGTGAGCGTGCGCCGGAACGACTTGATAGTCTGTAGCGTATCGACGTTCTTATAAATGGTGCGCTCCACGGCCGTCAAGCTGTCGGGCCGGTTTTGCTGCCAAAAAGCCTCGGTGCGGTTGTTGGTGCTGTCGGCCGTCGGCGCGGCCTTTACCGGGCCGGCAAATAGGTCGTCGGGTATCGGCTGGCCCACCAAATAGTTGGTAAACAGCACCGTGCGGCGCCCGTAAAAGCCCGAGCCCTTGCCGGGCGTCAGGCCAAAATCGACGTCCAGAATGCTCTTGCTGAGGTGGTAGCGCCGGTCAGGGTTTTCAGCAAATTCGAGCCGCACCTCCAGGCTTTTTACAAAGTTGAGGTTGATGCGGCGGTCGATGGTGAGGTAGGCCTGCTGCACGGCGTAGTGGCCGTCCATGGTCACGTAGAGCTTGCCCTTGAAGAGCATGTCGGCC
>JAKONR010000151.1 GCA_022701825.1 Hymenobacteraceae bacterium
GGCCGCGTGATGTCGAAGTCGTGCAGCCAGGCGGCCATGGCGGCGTGGTTGGGGCCGCGGCCGCTCTCGTTGCCGAGGCTCCAGAAGATGATGCTGGGGTGGTTTTTGTCGCGCAGGGCCATGCGCAGGCTACGCTCCTGGTAGGCGGTGGTCCAGGCGGGGTCGTTGCTCAATTTCGACCCCAGGCCGTGGGTTTCGAGGTTGGCCTCGTCGATAACCAGAATGCCGTACTCGTCGCAGAGGTCGTAGAAATACGGGTCGTTGGGGTAGTGGCTGGTGCGAATGCAGTTGAAATTGAACTGCTTGAGCGTCTGCACATCCTGCCGGATGTCGTCGCGGCTCACGGCCATGCCCTTGGTGGGGTGGTGGTCGTGGCGGTTCACGCCGTAGAGGTAGGTGAGCTTGCCGTTGAGGAGCAGCTTGCCGGTTGAGTTCGAAAACTCGATGCTGCGGAAGCCCACGCGGCAGCTTTTGGCCTCCAGCACCGCGCCGGTTTTGTCGCGCAGCGTGAGCACCAGCGTGTAGAGATTGGGCACCTCGTCGCTCCACTTGGCGGGGTTGCGCACGGTGGTTTCGAGCAGGCCAAACTTGGCATTATCGAGGCGCGGGTATTTCTCGTTCAGGATGGCATCGGCCGTGAGTTTGAGCGGCTTGTCGAGCACCGCCGCGCCACGGCCGTCGTAGAGCTGCGCCGACAGCTCGTAGCTGCCTAGGTCGTCGTGGCCGGTCAGGTTTTCGAGGCGCGGCCGGATGCTCAGCACCGCGTCTTTATAGTCTTTGTCGAGCTTGGCCTGCCAATGGAAGTCGGCAATGCGCACCTTGGGCTCGGCCAGCAGCAGCACTTCGCGGTAGATGCCGCTTAGCCGCCAATGGTCCTGGTCTTCGAGGTACGAGCCATCGGCCCAGCGCATTACCTGCACCGATACCACGTTTTGGCCGCTTTGCAGATAGGGCGTTACGTTGAACTCCGACGGTAAGCAGCTGTCTTCGCCGTAGCCCAAAAACTTGCCATTCACCCACACCTTAAACGCCGAGCTAACGCCCCCAAAGTGCAGCGTTACGTTCATATTCTGCCAGCCAGCCGGCACCGCAAACGTGCGCTGGTAGCTGCCCACACCGTTGTAGTCCTGCGGTACGTGGGGCGGGTCGACGGGCCGGAAGGGGTACTTGGCGCTCTTGTAAATGGGCAGGTCGTAGCCATTCATCTCCCAGTTGGCGGGCACGGCCAGCTGCTTCCAGCCCCGCACGCGGCTCTGGTAGAAGTCTTTAGGCGCGTCGGCGGGTTTCGCGGCAAAGCGGAAATCCCAGTTGCCATTCAGCGACAGCAGGCGCGGGGTTTGGCTGCGGTCGCCAGCCAAAGCGTCTTTTTCGGTGGGGAAGGAGTAGGCCGTGGCCCGCGCGGGCTCGCGGTTTAGCTCGGTGATTTGGGGGATTTCCCAAGCGTCCGTTTCCGGCCCGGCGTAGATGGTAGGGGCGTGCGAAACGTTGGGGAAGAAGTACACGCTGGCTTCCTGGGCGCGGGCGGCGAGGGGGAGCAGTAGCGCTAGAAGCCAGCCGGCCGCCTTACCCCACCCCCGGCCCCTCCCCTCCGGGAGAGGGGAGCCTGACGACTGCCCGCGCTTAGTGGCGTCTGCGCGCGGTCGGCTCCCCTCTCCCGGAGGGGAGGGGCTGGGGCTGTGGTAAGGCGGCCGGATAGAAAAAAAGCTCATTACTACTTGCTAATTAAGGTGATAGTTGCCCCCGCCACCCCCTCCGCCTCCGCCCGTACCGTAATGGCGCCGCCCTGCGCCCGCGTTTGCACCATGGCCAGGCACAGGCCGTTGTAGGCTTTGCGGTAGTCGGCTTTGAAGGGCTCCATACTGGCTTGGTAGCCATTGTCCACGCCCGCCACGAAGCCCGGCCCGCTCACCGAAAACTGCACCAGGTTAGCCGCGTCGGGCACCAGGTTGCCGGCGGCGTCCAGCACGCGCACGGTGATGAATGACAGGTCTTTGCCATCGGCTTGCAGCTGGCGGCGGTCGGCTACTAGCTCGATTTTAGCGGCGGGGCCAGCGGTTTTTACGGTGCTGGTGAGGACGGTTTTACCGCCTTTGCGCGAGATGGCTTGCAGCGTGCCGGGGGCGTAGGGCACGCGCCATTGCACGTGCAGGTCGTCGGCACCCTTCTTTTTGACACCTAAGGACTTGCCGTTTAGAAAGAGTTCTACCTCGTCGGCCTGGCTGTAGTAGGCCCACACGTCCACGGTTTGGCCGGGGCGCCAGTTCCAGTGCGGCAGCAGGTGCAGCACGGGCTTAGTGGTCCACTCGCTTTGGTAGAGGTAGTAGGCGTCTTTGGGGAAGCCGGCCAGGTCGATAACGCCGAAGTAGGAGCTGCGCGCCGGCCAGGGATAGGGCAGGGGCTCGCCCAGGTAGTCGAAGCCGCTCCACACGAAGGCCCCGCTGATGAAGGGGCTGCTTTTGACGGCGCGCCAGGCGGCTTCGTGGGTGGCACCCCAGTAGGGCGCGGCGTGGTCGTAGCTGGAGGCGGTAAAATCGGCGTTGCCGTCGGTCAGCTTGCTCTTGCCATCCTTGGGCCAGATGCGCAGGCTGTCGGCGGGCAGGTCGTAGTGGCCGCGCGTCTCAAACGCCGCCGCGATTTCGGTAGCCAGGAATTTCTGATTGGGAAAGCGCTTGGGCAACTTCGGATATTCGGCGTGCTTGTAGTTGAAGCTCAGCACGTCGAGCACGCTGGGCTTGGCGATGAAATTCTTGTCGGGTTCCTGCTCGGTGAGGGCCGAGGTCACGGGCCGGGTCGGGTCGAGGCGCTTCACGGTGGCGGTCAGCTCCTTGGTCAGGCGCACGCCGGTGCTGTCAAACTGCTCCCGGATTTCGTTGCCGATGCTCCACAGAAACACGCTCGGGTGGTTGCGGTCGCGCCGGATTTGGTCTTCCAAATCGCGCTGGTGCCACTGCTTGAAATCGAGGTGGTAGTCCTGCGAATTCTTCTTTTTCTGCCACATGTCGAAGGCCTCATCCAGCACCAAAAAGCCCATTTTATCGCACAAATCCAGCAGCTCCGGCGCGGGCGGATTGTGCGACGTGCGGATGGCGTTGCAGCCCATCGCCTTCAGCAGTTCCAACTGCCGCTCAATGGCGCGGGTGTTCACCGCCGCGCCCAGCGCCCCGAGGTCGTGGTGCTGGCACACGCCCTGGATGCGCAGCGGCTGGCCATTCAGCAAAAAGCCGGTTGGGGCAAACTGCACCGTGCGCACGCCCAGCGGCGTTTCGTAGGCGTCCTCGGGCGTTTGGCCCGTCAAAACCGTCGTTTTTACCCGGTATAAGTAGGGCTTCGCTACCGACCACAGCTGCGGGTTTTTCAGCGTGAGTTTCTGCGAAACGGTAGCCTCAGCCCCGGTCAGCTTCACGCCCGCCGTCAGTTGCCGCGCTACTTCCCGGCCGGTTTTATCCAGCACCACCGTCCGCAGATTCACCATGCGGGGCTTGCCCGTAGCGTTGCGCAGCTGGGTTTGCACAGCCACCGTGGCGGCCTGCGGGCTCATGGCCGGCGTGGTGACGAAGGTGCCCCACTCGGCCACGGCCACTTGGTGCGTGGTCACCAGCCGCACGTGGCGGTAAATGCCTGAGCCCGTGTACCAGCGCGAGTCCGGCTGGGCCGAATTATCGACCCGCACGGCCAGCACGTTGGGCTTGCCGGCGGGCTGCAAGTAGCGCGTCAGCTCGTAGCGAAACGAGCTGTAGCCATTGGGCCGCTGCCCCAGCGAATGGCCGTTCAGCCACACCTCGCTGCGCTTGTACACGCCATCAAACTCGATAAACACGCTGCGCCCCGCCGTGGCGGGCAGCCCAAACCTCTTGCGGTACCAGCCTATGCCCGTGGGCAGGCCGCCACCCTCCGGCTTGGCCGGGTTCTTCTCGTCAAATCTGCCCTCGATGCTCCAGTCGTGCGGCAACGTGAGGGTGCGCCAGGCGGCGTCATTAAATGCCGCCTCTTTGGCACTGGCCTCGTCGCCCAGGTAGAATTTCCAGCCCTTATCGAAGTCCTGCACCACGCGCGGCGTGCCGGGCTGCGCGCCGAAAGCAGCGGCTGGCGCGCCGAGCAGTAGCAGCAGAAGAAACGGGAGCAGGCGAGGCATAGGGTGGGCCATTCTAACGTGGCGCCTCACCCCCCGGCCCCCTCTCCGAAAAGGAGAGGGGGAGCCTAGATAGGGCAGACGTAGATTGTTTAGTATGATATAATTCTTCTTTTAATCGTCAGGCTCCCCCTCTCCTTTTCGGAGAGGGGGCCGAGGGGTGAGGCGCCGCATTAGGGCTACTTGGGTTCTTTCGGTTTCTTCACCGGCGGCGCGATAAAGGCCACCGTGCTCTTGCCCAGGTCCTTTGAAGTAGCCACCGCGATGCCGCGCTGGTCGGGCTTATTCACGGCGCAGTAGTAGTGATATACCACGCCTTTGTATTTCAGCACGAAGGACTTGTGGGCGAATAGCTCGTCGTAGGGCTCGGAGGGCTCCACGAGGTTTTTGCCGGTCCAGTCGGTCCAGTGCGTGAGGTCGTAGGAGCAGGCGAAGCGGTTGACGGCGCCCGTCACGCCGGGGTAGAAGGCACCGAAGTAAAACATGACCCACAGGCCGTTAGCCATTTTTTGCAGGTAGGCGTCGCCCGTGATGCCGGTGTGGTGGTTGAGCACGGGGTTGCGTAGGTAGCGCGTCCAGTGCGTCATGTCGTCGCTCACGGCCATGCCGATGCGCTCGGCCCCGCGCTTGGCGTTGAGGCTGTCGCCGTTGGCGTTGTAGTACATCACGAACGGATGCCCGGTGAGCTTGTTTTTATCCCACACCACCGAGCTTTTGTAGAGGGTGTGGTTTTCCCACCAGCGCACCTCCTTGTCGTCGGGGCGCAGTACCGGTTTGGGCAGGCGCTGCCAGGTGGGCAGGGTAGTGGGGTCCTTATCGGTCGAGGCTAAGCTGATGGACAGCAGGCCCTTCTCATAGCCCCGCGAGTTGCCACCGAAATACGACAGCCAGTACTTGCCCTGGTAGGGCTGCCACTCGTAGCTACCGCCCCAGGTGGGGTCTTGCAGGGCCACGTAGCCGGCTTTTTGGTTGGTATCCCAGTCGGTAGTATCACTGAAAGCCAGAATTTTGCCCTTGGTTTTCCAGTTCAGCAAGTCGTTGCTCTGCGCCAGCCAGGTTTCGTAGCCGCGCCCGTCGTAGATGATGTAGGTCATCCACCACTGCCCGTTTTTGCGGAACACGCTCGGGCAGTCCATCTTCTTCTTGTTGTCGTCCGTCACGAGCACAAGGCCGTATTTGTAAGGCGTTTTCACCTCCTCGTACACCTTCTGCATCGTGGCGGCGGGCACGGTCGTGGGCAGGGCTTTTTGTGCCCAGCTCAGGCGCGGGCCGCCCCAGCTTAGCAGCAAAAAACA
>JAKONR010000159.1 GCA_022701825.1 Hymenobacteraceae bacterium
CAATACCAAAGACCCGCTCGAAGACCTGTTGCAATCGGTGGATAACATCTTGGGGGCCTACGCCAAAGCCCTGCTCGTGGACCGCCCAGCCCTGCAAGCCGCCCAAAAAGCCAATGACGTAGTCCGCGCCGAGGAAATCCTGCGCGACGCCTTCCTCACCGACGTGCGCCCGCTCGTGGCCGAAGCCTACCGCCAGGCTGGCGGCGCCCTGCACCCCGTGCGCGCCTACCGCACGGCCGGCGTGCGCCAGCAACTCATCGGGCAGCGCGGCAAATTCAGCTTGTCTACTGGCTTGTAGGGTTCTAGTTGAGGTTTTTAGTCGTCATGCTGAGCGAAGCGCAGCGGAGTCGAAGCATCTCTACCGCTTCATTACCTACGCAAGAAGTTACTCTGCTAAAGAGATGCTTCCACTGCGCTACGCTTCGCTCAGCATGACGAACTAGTAACTGATAATTGATAACTAGCAACCGACAACTATCCTATGGCAACCAAGAAACCAGTTTACGCCGTTTTCGACATCGGCAAGACTAATAAGAAGCTGATTCTCTTCGATGAGGAGCGGCAGATTATTGACGAGATGCTGCACGTGTGCACCGACGTACTCGACGACGATGGCTTCCCCTGCGACCACCTGCCCCGCCTCACGCAGTGGATGCAGGACCACTGGCGCGCCCTGCGCCACCACCCGCACTACACCGTAAAGGGCGTGAATTTTACGGCCTACGGCGCGAGCTTTGTGCACCTCGGGGCCGACGGCGAGCCAGTGCTGCCGCTCTACAACTACCTGAAGCCCATTCCTGAGGACATCGCCGCCCGGTTCTACGCCGAGTTAGATGAGTCGCCGGAAGACTTCTCAGCCACTACTTGCTCGCCACAGCTGGGCATGCTCAATTCGGGCCTGCAACTCTACTGGCTCAAGCACGCCAAGCCCGAGCAGTTTGCCAAGATTCACACCTCACTGCACTTGCCGCAATACCTGTCGTATCTACTTACGGGCGAGAAGTTTAGCGACTTTACCAGCGTGGGCTGCCACACGGCACTCTGGGATTTCGAGCGCGGCCAATACCACGATTGGGTGCAGCGCGCGGGCATCGAGGAAAAGCTCGCGCCGCTCACCAAAGACTCCATTGCCTCGGTGGTCGATGGCATTATGGTAGGCGTGGGCTTGCACGACAGCTCGGCGGCCGTGATGCCCTACCTGCTTGAAGTCGATGAGCCATTTATGCTTGTGAGCACGGGCACTTGGTGGGTAACCATCAATCCCTTCAACAGCCAGCCGCTCACGCCCGAGCTGCTGCGGCGCGACGTGGTGAGCTTCCTCACGCCGCGCGGCCAGCCCATGCGGGCGGCCCGCGCTTTCCTGGGCCGCGAGCATGACTACCAGGTCGAGCGCATCGCGCAGCACTTCCACGTGAAGCCCGATTTTTACCGCTCCATCGTGCTGGCCCGGCCCTACGACGAGGCTTCGGCTTCCTTCGTGCCCGCGTGCCTGGCCGGCGGCGGCCCGCTGCCCGACGCGGGCGAGGGCGAGTGGGACATCACCGGCTTTCGCACCGCTAACGACGCCTACCAGCACCTCATTCACGGGCTGGTCAACATCCTGCTGGCCTCGATGAAGTTGGTGTGGCAGGGCGAAAAAATCATCTACGTCGATGGCGGTTTTGCCCGCAATCCGGTGTTCATGCAAACGCTGAGCTGGAATTTTCCGCAGGCCGAAATCCGCACCTTGGAGGTGCCGCAAGCCACGGCGATGGGCGCGCTAGTGCACCTGGAGCAAGGCGAGGCGTGGAAGAAAACGCAGTTGTTGTTTAGTTGAGTGTACCGTAAGCTTTAGCTTGCGAGCGAGCGCAGCGAGCAGCCACGGGCGCACCGTCCAGTCCCGTCTGCTCGCTACGCTCGCTCGCAAGCTAAAGCTTACGGTACACTGAAATACGTTACCTATGAAAGTCGCTCTATTCGTACCATGCTACGTCGACCAGTTTTACCCGCAGGTCGGCATCGCCACGTTTCAGCAATTACAAAAACTAGGCGTAACCGCCGCCTTCCCGCCCGCCCAAACCTGCTGCGGCCAGCCGCTGGCCAACAGCGGCTGCGAGCGCGAGGCGCTGCCCATTTACCGGCACTTCGTGGATACGTTTCAGGGCTACGACTACACCATCGTGCCCTCGGGCAGCTGCGTGTACCACGTGCAAAAACACTTCGACAAGCTGGAACAAACGCCCGCCGTGCAGCATGTGCGCGCCACCACCATTGACCTCATCGACTTCATCACGCAGGTACTGGAAATCAAAGAATTACCCGGCGCCTTCCCGCACAAAGTGGGCCTGCACCTGAGCTGCCACGGCCAGCGCGGCCTGCACCAAGCCAACGAATCGGAGATAACGCCCGTGCGCGACGGCCACCTGCGCCGGCTGCTCGCCAGCCTCGACGGCATCGAGCTCACCGAGCTCAACCGCAACGACGAGTGCTGCGGCTTCGGCGGCACCTTTTGCGTGAGCGAAGCCGCCATCTCGGGCCGCATGGGCCACGACCGCGTGCAGGACCACCTGCGCAACGGCACCCAGGTGCTGACCGGCGGCGATATGTCGTGCCTGATGCACCTGCAAGGCATCGTGCGCCGCCAGCAACTCCCGATGAAAGTGATGCACGCAGCGGAAATTTTAAATGGGATGGTTGTTTGATTTGTTGTGTTCCGTCACGCAACGGCAGCTCACTAAACTGTCATGCTGAGCGGAGCGCAGCGCAGCCGAAGCATCTCTACCGCTTCGTTGCTAGGCGTTAGGAGTTAGTTCACCGATAGAGATGCTTCGACTCCGCTGCGCTGCGCTCAGCATGACGGAATGAACCCCTGAAACCCTACCCAGCAACCCGAAACCATGTCCTACCTCACCCATTCCAGCCGCGCCGAGGCGTTCGTGCTCGACCACGAGCGCACGAGCTGGCACGACGAAACGCTGTGGTTTGTGCGCCAGAAGCGCGACAAGGCGGTGTACGCCGTGCCCGAGTTTCAGGAGCTGCGCAATTTGGCGTCGGGCATTAAAGACCACACGCTCAGCCGGCTCGACTACTACCTCGAAAAGTTTGAGGCCGCCGCGCAGGCCAACGGCGTGCGCGTGCACTGGGCGGCCGATGCGGAAGAGCACAATAAGATTGTGCTCGACATCATTCGGGCGCGGGGGGCTACGCGGGTGGTCAAGAGCAAGTCGATGCTGACCGAGGAATGCCACCTTAATCCCTTCCTGATAAAAGAAGGAATTGAGGTGATAGACACCGATTTGGGCGAACGCATTATTCAGATGCGCGACGAGCCGCCGAGCCATATCGTGCTGCCCGCTATTCACTTGAAGAAGGAAGACGTGGGCGAAACCTTCTTCCAGCACCTCGGCACCGCCAAGGGCCTCACCGACCCGCAGCAGCTCACCGAAGCTGCCCGGCAGCACCTGCGCGCCAAGTTTCTGGCCGGCGAGGTGGCGCTCACGGGCGTCAATTTTGCCATTGCCGAAACCGGCTCGGTGGTAGTGTGCACTAATGAAGGCAACGCCGACCTCGGCGCGAGCCTGGCCCCGGTGCACGTAGCCAGCATGGGTATCGAGAAGCTGATTCCGCGCCTGAGCGACCTCGGCGTGTTCACGCGGCTGCTGGCGCGCAGCGCTACGGGCCAGCCCGTTACGACCTATACCTCGCACTATACCAAGCCAATGCCGGGCCGCGAGATGCACATCATCATCGTCGATAATGGGCGCACGCAGCAGCTCGGGCGGCCCGATTTTCGGGC